>NZ_JBIURH010000003.1:288986-408983 GCF_044740765.1 Kitasatospora sp. NPDC088346 | reverse complement strand
GGCGTGCGGGCCGGCGGCCCCGCCCCCCCCGGGCGGGGGGGCGGGGGCCCCGGCCCCCCCCCCCCCCGGCCCGCCCCCCGGGGGCGGGGGGGCCCCCCCCCCCGCCGCCCGTCCCGTCGCGGGACCCTGCCGGTACCGGTCAGTGCAGGGTGAGACCGGGAAGCAGGCCCGGGAGCAGGGGCGGGATGCTGAGACCCTGGCCCTCCGGGGTGGCCGCGCCGGACGGCGCGGGGGACGCGCCCGAGCGGTCCGGCTGGCCCGCCGCCGGGGAGCTCCCCGGGGCGCTGCCGGTCAGGCCGTTGGTGAGGCCGTTGACCAGGCTGCCGACGCCGTTCGGTGCGCTGCTCGGGGTCGCGCCGCCGGTGGTGCCGCCCGCCGTGGTGCCGGTCTTGCCGTGCGCGTCGGGCGTGCCGGCCGGCGCCTGCGGCCGGCCGCCGACGGTGGCGGGCTCGTGGTCGGCCGAGCCCGGGGACTGGTCGCCGTCCGCTCCCGATCCCCCGGGAGCCGAGCCGCCCGCGGCGGCCGGCTGCTCCAGGTGCAGGGGCGCGACGTCCTCGCTTATGTCGTCGAAGAGTTGGTCGACCTTGCCGGCCTGGCTGGTGAGCTGGCCGGGGAGGCGGCTCTGCAGCGTGCTCCAGCGGTCGTCCTCGCCGTCGGCGAAGGTGGCGAGCTTGCGCATCGGGGCGAGCGAGCCGTTGCTGCGGTAGACCGCGCGGAGCAGATCGCGGCCGCGGACGGCCTCGGTGTGCATGTCGGTCAGCGCGCGCCGGACCTGCTCGACCGTGTCGGGGCTGAGGGTGTCCGGTGAGCCGGCCCGTTGCAGCAGGGACTGCGCCTCGCCGAGGCGGGTGGAGGCCTGCTCCAGGAGCAGGGCGCCGCGCTCGGCGTCGGAGTCCGCCCAGTCCAGCTGGAGGCCCTCCAGGCCGCGCTTCATGCCGTAGAGCGTGTCCCCCGGGAGCGCGTTGGTGCTGGCGGTGGCCGCACCGGTGAATCCGCCGACCGCCACTCCGGCGACCAGCCCGCCGATCGCCAGCCGGCGGCCCCAGCGGCTGCGCGAGACCGCGCGGACGGCCCGGTGCCTGCGCTGCCTGGGCACTGCGGCGGCCGTCCGGCCACCGGCCCACTCCTGCTCGAACGCGGCCATCAGCTGGGCCCGCTGGACCGTGCGGGTCTGCGTGTCCAGCTCCGGCGCGGGCATCGCGCCCAGGGCTCCCGCCATCGCCAGCAGCTCGGCCATCGCGGCCGATCCGCCCCCGGCCGGGCCCTCGTGGGCCGCGCCGCCGGTGTCGGCCCTCTCTGTCCGGTGGGCCTCCAGCGCCTCGGCGAAGGCCTTTGCCCGCCGGTGCTCCAGCACGTTTGCCGTCACGGGCCACACCTCCCTTCGTCGTTTTCGACACCCAGGCCGGCCGGACGGTTGCCTCGGCGGGCCGAAACCACACCATCGGGTGACATGCCTGGGTCGGGCTTGACTGAAGCCCCGATGACGGATTGCACGCTGGCCAACGAGTGGTGCCGGGGGTCGGTTACGCACGGCTGATCATGTGACCGCCCATTCACCCGCACGTGTGCGGACCGGGGCGGAGCTGACCGGGGACCGGATATGGCGGCCGTGCCCGGGTCCGTCCCGGTCACCGGGCGTCGGGCGGGAGCAGCCGGGCCAGGGTGCGCACCGCCCGGTACTGGAGGGTCTTGATGGCGCCCTCGTTCTTGCCCATGATGCGGGCCGTCTCGGCCACCGAGAGCCCCTGCAGGAAGCGCAGCGTGACGCACTCCTGCTGCTGCGGGTTGAGTCGCCGCACGGCGTCCAGCAGCGCCGCGTTGGAGAGCGACTCCAGCACGGAGTCCTCGGGGCTGCGCTCGCACTCGTTGGAGTCCAGCATCTCGCCGGTGGTGACCTCCAGCCGGAAGCGGCTGGACTTGAAGTGGTCGGCCACCAGGTTGCGCGCGATGGTCACCAGCCAGGCGCCGAAGTCCCGCCCCTGCCAGGTGAAGGTGCCGATCCGGCGCAGCGCGCGCAGGAACGTCTCGCTGGTCAGGTCCTCGGCCGTGGCCCGGCTGCCGACCCGGTAGTAGATGTAGCGGTACACGGTGTCGGAGTAGTGGTCGTAGAGCCGTCCGAACGCCTCGCTCTCGCCGTTCTGGGCGCGTTCGACCAGGTCGACGATCGGGTTGTGCTCGGTCTCGAAGCCGGTGTTCGGGGCGGACCGGGCCCGGCCCCGGCCGGCGCCGACCGCTGTCCGGCCGCGCGACCCGGTGCCCGTCCCGCTGCCCGTGCCGGCACCGGCGCCCGTGCTGGTGCCGCTGGTGGCGGTGGAGCGCAGCAGCGCGCCGACCGCGGGGCGGGGCGGACGTCCGTGACCGGCGCTCAGGGCGGCGCCGGCCACGGCGGGCTGCGGCAGCAGCTCCAAGTCTCTGATCGCGGCCCACAGCTGGTCCAGGCGCGTACCGGGGCGCAGGGTGGCGGTCGACGGGCGGGGGGAGGTAGGCGCGTCGTTCCGGACGGGTGGGTACACGGGACTCCCAGAGGCAGAACTGTGGACGGGTCACCTCCGCCTGCGCGGAGAGCACACTGCCTGACCCCCCGTCACCGGGGACGCGTGGTGGCGTGCATCCCAGAGAGGATAACGCTTTGTGCAATGACAGCTACACCCTGTGGTCGAAGTGGTCGTTCGAGGTCCACTTGTCGCGCATATTCAGCTGGTAATGACCGGAGTTGCCGCCATCCGTCTGGCGCAACGTGAGCGCTCGTACGCGCAGTGTGACCAATTTGGGGGAGGGAGGGGCCGTTTCCCCGTCCTGGGGCCTCGCAACCCCCGACTTTCCCAAGGTGGCGAACGATCAGATCCGGTCGGCCGTGATCCCGTTCGGTCGGGCCGGCGGGCGGGTGACGAGTCCCCCGTTAGCGTGAGTCGAAGCCCATCCAAGGAGTGGCGGACAAAACGCCAGGTTGACGGCCCGTCAAGGCCCGTACGCCGGCTCGGAAGCCGGCCCGCACGCCGACCCGGACTCGGCCCCCGACCGGTTCCCCGTGACCCCGTGCGGACCACGCGATCCGGGGCGGTCGGGGCGGTCGGGGTGGTTCAGGCGGGACGCCGGCGCCGCCGCATCGCGATCGCGGTGGCCGCCGCCCCCGCCACCACCCCGAGCCCCGCCGCGGCCGGCAGTCCGATCCGGGCCGCCTTGCGGCCGGTCCGGAAATCGCGCACCCGCCATCCCATCGCCCGGGCGTGCCGCCGCAGCGCGGCGTCCGGGTTGATCACGTACGGGTGGCCGACCAGGGCCAGCATCGGGATGTCGTTGGCGGAGTCGCTGAACGCCGCGCAGCGGCCGAGGTCCAGGTTCTCCCGGCGGGCCAGCGCCTGGACGGCGGCGGCCTTGGCCTGGCCGTGCAGCAGCCCCCCGACCAGCCGCCCGGTGTACTCGCCGTCGACGGTCTCCGCCACCGTCCCCAGCGCCCCGGTCATGCCGAGCTGCCGGGCGATGATCCGGGCCACCTCCTGCGGCGCCGCCGTGACCAGCCAGGTCCGCTGGCCGGCGTCCAGGTGCATCTGGACCAGGGCGCGGGTGCCCGGCCAGATCTTGCGGGTGATGACGTCCTGGAAGATCTCCTCGCAAATCGCCTCCAGCTCGGCGGTCCGCTTCCCGGCGACCAGGCCGAGCGCCCGGTCCTGGACGTCCGCGATGTGCGCCGGGTCCTCCGAGCCGTACAGCCGGAACCAGGCCTGCTGCCAGGCGAACCGGGCCACGTCCCGGCGGGAGAAGAAGCGGCGGCGGTACAGGCCGATGCCGAGGTAGAAGATCGCCGCGCCGCGCAGGATGGTGTTGTCGCAGTCGAAGAACGCGGCCGCCCTCGGGTCGTCCGGGGTGGGGGTGTGGTCCCCGGTCGGGGCCTTCGGCGGCTTGGTGGCCGGGCGCTCGTCCGGCGCCCCGCCGTCCGGCGTCCCGCGCTCCCGTGCCCCGCCGTCCCGTACCTTCCCCTCCTGCGGCTCCTCGTCCCGCGCCCGCCCGGCCGGGGCGGTCGAGCGGGCCAGCAGGTCCGCCTCGGCGGCCTCGGCGGCGGCCTCGCCGGCCAGGGCGGTCCGCTCGGCCGGGGAACGCCGTGCCTGGGTGAGCCTTCGCAACGCGACCATGCGACCGAGCATAGCCAGCGCCGGTGTCGGATCCCGTGACCGTGGTGTGCAGCCACCGTTAACAGCCCGCATCGGGCCTGTGGCGGCGCCCGGACCGGCAGCTGTCGGGCGAGGCACAATGGGCCGGGTGAGCCTGCTGCGACGCGACAAGAAGAACCCGGCCGACCGGACCGTCACCCTGATCGGCAAGCCCGACTGCCACCTGTGCGAGGACGCCCGCGCGGTGATCGTCAGGGTCACCGGCGACCTGGGGGCGGCCTTCGAGGAGAAGGACATCACCCAGGACGAGGAACTGTTCGAGAAGTACTGGGAGCAGATCCCGGTCACCCTGATCGACGGCCGCCAGCACGACTTCTGGCGGGTCGACGAACGCCGGCTGCGCACCGCGCTGGGCGGCTGAACGCACCCCGGGCCCTGCTGCCCACCCCCGCCGATCGGCGGGGGTAGGACGCCGAATCGTTGTCCGGGAGATGAAGATCTCCTTGAAAAAGGGCTCGTTCGTCGGCTTACCATCATGGGGCTCTGAGTCCGCCGGGGGTCGCCGACAGAAGGAGAGCAGGTCCATGCTGCTCGGTCGCCTCCCCGACCCGCCCGTGCCGGGCGGGTTCGCCGTGGTCGACGTCGAGGCCACCGGCCGCAGCCCCTGGCGGCACCGGGTGGTCGAGGTGGCCGTCGTCCTGCTGGACCGGCGGTTCGCCGTGGAGGGCGAGTTCGCCACCCTGGTCGATCCGGCCGGGCCGGTCGGCCCCACCCACGTGCACCGGATAACCCAGGAGCAGGTGGTCGGCGCCCCGCGCTTCCGCGACATCGCCCCGACCCTGCTGGAACTGCTGGCCGACCGGGTCCTGGTGGGCCACCACGTCAGCTGCGACCGGGTCTTCCTGGAGCGCGAGTTCGCCCGGATCGGGGTGGACCTGCCGGCCGTTCCCGAGCTCTGCACCATGCGACTGGCCCGCAGCAGGCTGGTCGGCGCGGGTGGCTACGGCCTGGCGGCCTGCGTGGCCGCGGCCGGCCTCGGCCGGTACCCGGCGCACACCGCGCTCGGCGACGCCCGGGCCGCCGCCGACCTGCTGCGGCACTGCGCGGGCGCCCCCGGGCCCGCCGACGACGGCGGCGCGGACGGCCCCGGCGACTGGGTGGTGCCCCCGCTCGGGGACGCGTCCCGGCCCTGGCCCCGGCTGCCCCGGCCCCGCGGTGAGCGCCCCGGGGAGGGCGTCGCGCTGGTCCGCCGTGAGCTCCCGTCCGGCCAGGTGTCACCGGGTACGGACTGTCCGCATGCGGCCCTGTCCGCCGCCGGTGGCGAGTGATGCGCATCACTGTGCGGGGACAAATCGGACACCATCTTTGTGCACACGTTCACAAACGCATAGCCTGGCTGCCTAAGCCCAGCTTCACCTACGGGAGCACCGTGGCAATCGGCCGACCCACCCAGAGCAGTTCGCAGACGCCCGACGCAGGCGCCGCGCGCCGACCCAGCCGTGCCCGGGGCATCCCGGAGGCGACCGTCGCCCGCCTGCCGCTCTACCTGCGGGCGCTCACCGCGCTGTCCGAGCGCTCGGTGCCCACCGTCTCATCCGAGGAACTGGCCACCGCCGCCGGGGTCAACTCCGCGAAGCTGCGCAAGGACTTCTCCTACCTCGGGTCGTACGGCACCCGCGGCGTGGGCTACGACGTCGAGTACCTCGTCTACCAGATCTCCCGCGAGCTGGGCCTCACCCAGGACTGGCCGGTCGTCATCGTCGGCATCGGGAACCTGGGCCACGCCCTCGCCAACTACGGCGGCTTCGCCTCCCGCGGCTTCCGGGTCGCGGCCCTGCTGGACGCCGACCCGGCCGTGGTCGGCAGCACCGCCGCCGGCCTGCCGGTGCGGCACATGGACGAGCTGGAGGCCATCGTGGCCGCCCAGCAGGTGTCCATCGGTGTGATCACCACCCCGCCGGTCGCCGCCCAGCAGGTCTGCGACCGCCTGGTCGAGGCCGGGGTCACCAGCATCCTCAACTTCGCGCCGACCGTGCTGACCGTCCCGGACGGGGTGGACGTGCGCAAGGTCGACCTGTCCATAGAGCTGCAGATCCTGGCCTTCCACGAGCAGCGCAAGGCCGGCGAGGAGCCCACCCCCGACAACGGCATGCTGGACCGCGCCCCGGGCCCGGTCCGCGCCGCCGCCGCCAAGCTCCGCCGGGCCGCCGGCGGCACCGCCAAGGCCGAACCGGCCAAGGGCAAGCAGGGCCAGGGCACCGACGGCGACCGGTCCGCGGTGATGCCGGCGTGAACACCAACGACTGTCTCTACGGGGGTCGGGTATGAGCCTGCTCGTGGTCGGCCTGAGCCACCGCACCGCCCCCGTCGGAGTCCTGGAGCGCGCCGCGCTCACCGGTGACGTCCCCGTCCGGCTGCTGCACGACGCGGCCGCCACGGCGACCGTCGGCGAGGCCGCGCTGGTCAACACCTGCAACCGGATCGAGCTCTACGCGGACGTGGACAAGTTCCACGCCGGCGTCGCCGAACTGTCCCTGCTGCTGGCCCACCACAGCGGCGTCGACCTGGAGGAACTCACCTCCCACCTCTACGTCCACTACGAGGACCGCGCCGTCCACCACCTCTTCTCGGTGGCCTGCGGCCTGGACTCGATGGTTGTCGGCGAGGGCCAGATCCTCGGCCAACTGCGTGACGCGCTGGCCCGCGCCCAGGAGGAGCACACCGCCGGGCGCGGCCTCAACGAGCTCTTCCAGCAGGCCCTTCGGGTCGGCAAGCGGGCCCACAGCGAGACCGGCATCGACAAGGCCGGCCAGTCGCTGGTCACCTTCGGCCTGGAGCAGATCGCCGAGCAGGCGGGCGAGATCGCGGGCAAGCGGGCCCTGGTGGTCGGCGCGGGCTCGATGAGCTCGCTGGCGGCCGCCACCCTGGTCCGCTCCGGCGTCACCGACCTGCTGGTCGCCAACCGCACCGGCGCCCGGGCCGAGCGCCTGGTGGAGATCCTCGGCGGTGCGGCCCGCACGGTCGACTTCGCCAAGGTGCCGGAGGTCCTGGCCGACGTCGACCTGGTGATCTCCTGCACCGGTGCGGCCGGTGTGGTGATCGGCACGGCCGAGGTGGCCGAAGCGGTCGCCACCCGGAGGCCCGGCACCCCGCTGGCCTTCCTCGACCTCGCCATGCCCCGCGACGTCGACCACGACGTGCACGGCCTGCCCGGCGCCCTCCTGGTCGACCTGGAGAGCCTGTCCCACGCGCACGCGGCCACCCCGGGCGCCGGGGACGTCGACGCGGTCACCACGATCGTCGCCGACGAGGTCGCCGCCTTCGCCGCCGCCCAGCGCGCGGCCCGGATCGCGCCCACCGTGGTCGCCCTGCGGTCGATGGCCTCCGACCTGGTGAGCAGCGAGCTCGCCCGGCTGGAGAGCCGCCTGCCGGACCTGGACGACCGCTCCCGGGCCGAGATCACCCAGACCGTCCGGCGGGTCGTGGACAAGCTGCTGCACGCGCCGACCGTGCGGGTGAAGCAGCTCGCGGCCGAGCCGGGCGGCGCCTCCTACGCGGAGGCGCTGCGCGAACTGTTCGACCTGGACCCGGCGGCAGTGCAGGCTGTCTCCGGTACACCGGTCGGAGCCCCGATCGGCAGCCAGCCCACGCACCCCGACAGCCAGTCGGCCGGAGCATCCAGATGAACCACCAGTCAGCCACCCAGCACGACCAGGACGAACCCATGCATGGTCAACCGAGCAGCCCCCAGGGCGAGCCGCGACCGCTCCGCCTCGGCACCCGCCGGAGCGCCCTCGCGATGGCCCAGTCGGGCATGATCGCCCGTGAGGTGTCCCGGGTCACCGGCCGCCCCGTCGAGCTGGTGGAGATCACCACCTACGGCGACACCTCGCGCGAGGCCCTCGCCCAGATCGGCGGCACCGGAGTCTTCGTCTCCGCCCTGCGCGACGCCCTGCTGGAGGGGCGGATCGACCTCGCCGTGCACTCCCTCAAGGATCTGCCCACCGCAGCCCCCGAGGGCCTGCGGCTGGCCGCCGTCCCCGAGCGCGAGGACGCCCGGGACGCCCTGGTCGCCCGGGACGGCCTCGGCCTGGAGCACCTGATCGAGAAGCTCGCCGGCCGCCCGGCCCGGATAGGCACCGGCTCCCCGCGCCGGACGGCCCAGCTCAACGCCTGGGCCGCGGCCCGCGGCGCGGCCCTGGAGACGGTGGCGATCCGCGGCAACGTGGACACCCGGATCGGCTACGTCGACAAGGGCGAGCTGGACGCCGTCCTGCTCGCCACCGCCGGCCTCAACCGGCTCGGCCGTGCCGAGGAGATCACCGACCACCTCGACCCCGAGGTGATGCTGCCGGCCCCCGGCCAGGGCGCCCTGGCCGTCGAGTGCGTCGACCCGGAGCTGGCCGGACGGCTGTCCGAGCTGGACCACCGGCCGACCCGCGCCGCCGTCGTAGCCGAGCGCGCGCTGCTGGCCGCGCTGGAAGCCGGCTGCTCCGCCCCCGTCGCGGCCCTCGCGACCTGGGAAGGAACCGAACTGCGGCTGGAGGGCGCGGTCGGCACCGTCGACGGCGCCACCCTGCTGAAGATGACCGCCACCGGCCCGATCGTCCTGGACGAGGACGCCGAGCAGCAGGCGGCGGCCCTGGGCCGCGCGCTGGCTGCCCGGCTGCTCGCCGAGGGCGCGGCCGACCTGATGGGGGAGCGAGCCCGATGAGCCCCACCACCACTGCCACCGCCGCCGGGCCGGTCCCCACGACCGGCCGCTGTACCTTCCTGGGGGCCGGACCGGGTGACCCCGGACTGCTCACCCTGCGCGCCGTCGACGTGCTGGCCTCGGCGGACGTCCTGGTCGCCGACCCGCTCACCGCCGCCGCGGTACGCACCCACTGCCCGAGCGGTGTCCAGGTGCACAGCCCGGCCGAGGACGCCGGCCTCGACGTCGCCAAGCTGGTCGCGGACGCCGTCCGGGCCGGCAAGCACGTGGTCCGCACCGTCGACGGCGACCCCGGCCTGGACGGCTGCGCCGCGGACGAGATGCTGGTCTGCGCCCGCTCGGCGATCCCCTTCGAGGTGATTCCCGGCGTCGCCCAGTCGGTCGGTGTCCCGGCCTACGCGGGCGTCCCGCTGCGCGGCAGCCACGGCGCCGACGTGCGCTTCGTGGACGGCCCGGCGCTGCTGGCCGGGAACGTGCCGGACCTCGGCGCGCCGGAGACCACCCTGGTGGTCCGCACCACCCTCGGGCAGCTGCCGGCCACCGCCAACGCCCTGGTGGCCAACGGCCGCAAGCCCGAGGCGGCGCTCTGCGCGACGCTCTCCGGCACCACCACCCGCCAGCGCACCTTCACCTCCACGCTGGCCGCGATCGCCGCCGACCTGAAGGCGGCCCGGGTGCTGCCCTCGCCGGTGTCGGCGCCGGTCGACCCGGCCACCTCGGTGATAGCCGTGGTGGGCGAGCAGGTCGCGCACCGCTCGTCGCACTCCTGGTTCGAGACCAAGCCGCTGTTCGGCTGGAACGTCCTGGTGCCGCGCACCAAGGAGCAGGCCCACGGCCTCTCCGACCAGCTGCGCTCGTACGGCGCGGTGCCGCAGGAGGTGCCCACCATCGCGGTGGAGCCGCCGCGCACCCCGCAGCAGATGGAGCGTGCGATCAAGGGCCTGGTGACGGGCCGCTACGAGTGGATCGCCTTCACCTCGGTCAACGCCGTCAAGGCCGTCCGGGAGAAGTTCGAGGAGTACGGGCTGGACGCCCGGGCCTTCGCCGGCATCAAGGTCGCGGCGGTCGGCGAGACCACCGCGCAGGCGCTGGTGGACTTCGGCGTCAAGCCGGACCTCGTCCCCTCGGGCGAGCAGTCGGCCGCCGGGCTGCTGGAGGACTGGCCGCCGTACGACCCGGTCTTCGACCCGATCGACCGGGTGCTGCTGCCGCGGGCCGACATCGCCACCGAGACCCTGGTGGCCGGTCTGGTCGAACTCGGCTGGGAGGTGGACGACGTGACGGCCTACCGCACCGTCCGCGCCTCGCCGCCACCGGCCGAGACCCGGGAGGCGATCAAGGGCGGTGGCTTCGACGCCGTGCTCTTCACGTCCTCCTCCACCGTGCGCAACCTGGTGGGCATCGCGGGCAAGCCGCACAACGTTACGATCATCGCCTGCATCGGCCCGGCGACCGCCAAGACCGCCGAGGAGCACGGCCTGCGGGTCGACGTGATGGCGCCCGCGCCGTCCGCCGGCGCGCTGGCCCAGGCCCTCGCGGAGTTCGGCGCCAACCGCCGGGACACCGCGACGGCCGCCGGTGAGCCGGTCTACCGGCCCAGCGAGCGCCGTCCCGGCTCGCGCCGCAAGGCCGCGCGCTGACACCCCGCCCGGGGAGGCACCGACGCCTCCCCGGGCCTCTCACTGTTCGGAGTCGCCCTGTGTCCGCCCAGTTCCCGTCCGTCCGCCCGCGCCGACTGCGCAACTCGCCGGCGATGCGCCGGCTGGTGGCGCAGACCAGGCTGCATCCGGCCGAGCTGATCCTGCCCGCGTTCGTCCGGGAGGGGATCAGCGAGCCGCGGCCGATCGGCTCGATGCCCGGGGTCGTCCAGCACACCCGGGACACCCTGCGCAGGACGGCCGTGGAGGCGGCCGAGGCCGGCCTGGGCGGCATCATGCTGTTCGGCGTCCCGCAGGTGCAGGACGCGATCGGCAGCGAGGGCACCAACCCCGACGGGATCCTCCAGCAGGCGATCCGGGACGTGGTCGCCGAGGTCGGCGACGCCCTGGTGGTGATGTCCGACCTCTGCCTGGACGAGTACACCGACCACGGGCACTGCGGCGTGCTCGCCGAGGACGGCAGCGTCGACAACGACGCCACCCTGGCGCGGTACGCGGACATGGCCGTGGTGCAGGCCGACGCGGGCGTCCACCTGGTCGGGCCGTCCGGGATGATGGACGGTCAGATCGGTGTGGTCCGGCGGGCCCTGGACGAGGCGGGCCACCAGGAGGTCGGCATCCTCGCGTACACCGCCAAGTACGCCTCGGCGTTCTTCGGCCCGTTCCGCGAGGCCGTCGGCTCCTCGCTCCGGGGCGACCGCAAGAGCTACCAGCAGGACCCGGCCAACGCCCGCGAGTCGCTGCGCGAGCTGGAGCAGGACCTCGCCGAGGGCGCGGACCTGGTGATGGTCAAGCCGGCCATGGCCTACCTGGACGTCCTGCGGCAGATCGCCGACGCCTCGCCGGTGCCGGTGGCCGCGTACCAGGTGTCGGGTGAGTACTCGATGGTCGAGGCCGCCGCCGCGAACGGCTGGGTGGACCGGGAGCGGATCATCCTGGAGACGCTCACCTCGATCCGCCGGGCCGGTGCGGAGCAGATCCTGACCTACTGGGCCCTGGAGGCCGCCGGGATGGTCCGGTAGCCGGTACGCCGACCACCACGGACGCACGGAGGCCGGGCCGCGGCGAACCGCGACCCGGCCTCCGTGCGTCCGGCCGGCGTCAGTCGATGACGGCGATGCCCTCCTGGCCGCCGCCGACCGTGGTGTCGGTCGCCCAGCCCCACTGGTACCCGGCCGCGAAGATGTGGCTGGTGGCCCCCCAGCCGTGCTGCTCGCCGGCGAGGAAGGGCTCGTGCGCGGACGCCACGAACTCGCTGCCGCCACCGGCGGCGACCTCGGCGTGGGCGGGGGCGGCGACGGCGGCGACGGCGACGGCGGCGACCGAGGTCAGCAGCGCCTTGCCCAGCATGCTCTTCATGGGATGTCCTCTCTTCTGCGCACCTTCGGCACCCTGCGGACGGAGCCGACGGAACGCGTGACGGGGGTCACTACACGTGATCACAATGGTGTGTGCGGCGACAGTCGGTACGCGCCCGAACCGACGCCCTGTCACCCGGACGCACCGCAGCCGAACGGGTGGACACCGCGCCTCGGAAACGGCGGACGCCGGGCCAGGAGGGTGGATCCCCCCGGCCCGGCGTCCGCTGTTGCCCGACTGATCAGCCGATCAGGTGGCTGACGCCACCGTCGCCGCTGCCCACGGTGTTCTGGCCGACGACGCAGGTCTGCTCCGGGTTGTTGTTCAGAGCCTTGACCTCGATCGGCACCGCGGCGCCGATGACGGCGACGGCGATGTTGTGAACCTCCGGCAGGCACAGGTTCGGGTTGTCGAGGGTGTGGTAGTTGGGGCTGTGGTTGCCCTCGGTGCCGGTGTGGTTGGTGCCACCGTTGCCCTGGCCGGAGACGGCGGCGCCGTCCGAATCGCCGATGGCCATCGCGGGGGCGGTGGCCATGGTGAAGCCGGCGGCGGCGATACCGGCGACGGCGAGAGCCTTCTTGATCATTTCTGAGGTTCCTTTTCGGATCTGATGGAGTGGAGCGAGTGCCCAACCGGTGGCTCAGATTGGGCCGGTGGAGCGAGCCCGGCCGGGGGAGCGGGCCGGACCCTGGACCAGTGCGGTACGTACGGGTCCCGGACTGGGGGGTGGTGGGGCCGGGCCGGCGGCGCGGTGGCCGACCGGCCCGGCCCCAGCCGGAGACGGCCTCAGCCCACCAGGTGGGACACGCCGCCGTCGCCGCTGCCGAGGGTGCTCTGGCCGACGACGCAGGTCTGCTTCGGCTGGTTGTTCAGAGCGGCCACCTCGACCGGGACCGCGACACCGAGCACGCCGACACCGATGTTGTGGATCTCGGGCAGGCAGATGTTCGGGTTGTCGAGGAAGTGGAAGTTGGGGCTGTGGTTGCCGTAGGTGCCGGTGGAGTTGGTCCCACCGTTGCCCTGGATCGAGGCGGCGGAGCCGTCCGAGTCGCCGATGGCGGCGGCGGGCGTGGCGACGGCGGCCAGCGCGGCGGCAGCCAGGCCGACGGAGGCGAAGGTCTTCTTGAGCATGAGCTGAGATACCTCTCTGAATGCTAGGGACGGTCGTCTCGGCGGGCTTGACCGCTGTTTCGTGCAAAGCGTTCAACGAGCGACCCGGTCTGCGGTTGCTAGCCCGTCAGGGGGGATTTCGGAATGCGACCGAACCTTGAAGATCAAGGGCTTCACGCCGATCCGCGATCCGACTCCTGCCGCCGTCCTGGCTGCGACAACCAGCTCAAAGAATCAGCGGCGGGAAAGTTACGCAGATTCTGCGGGACGGCCCGGGGATCGCTCGGGGGAGTGTCAGACGGTCGGATTAATAGGCCGTACCGGTTAATCTCGCCGCCGCGAGCGGGCGTGGCTCGTTTGGACAGAGTGCTTTCCGCTGCACGGCGGTACGGATCCGAAGCAGATCAAATGATCATGGACAGAACGGTGAACAGCATGAAGCTCTCCAAGCGGGCGACCGGGGCCCTGCTCCTGGCGGTCGGCGCAGGCGTCGTCGCGGCCCAGGGCGCGGCCGCGGCAGCCCCCATGTCGTCCCAGGACGTCGCCGCGCTGGAGGACGGCCTGTCCACCGGAACGGTCCCCTTCACCATCCCGCTGAGCGCCCCGACCAGCCGGCTCCCCGTGCTGGGCGAGGGCGGCGAGGTCTCCGGGGCGATCCCGACCTCCCCGCTGATGCCGCCGGTGCCGCAGGAGCGGCCCACCCTGCTGCCCGAGCAGGTCGTGCCCGCCCTCTCCTCGGGCAAGGTCGGCCCGGCCCTGAAGACCACCCTGCCGCTGCCCGCGGCCGCCGAGGGGCTCACCCCCGGCACCCTCGGCCTGGACGCCCCCTCGGCGCCGCTGCACGCGACCGGCCCGGCCCTCGAACTCGGCCAGCCGGTCAAGTACCTCAACGACCACAGCGGGGAACTCGCGGACGGGGCGCTGTCCTTCGGTGAGCTCGACCCCCGGGTGGTGAGCGCGGGCGTGCAGGCCGTTCCGGGCGCCAGCGCCTCGCTCGGCGGCGACGACCGGCCGGTGTCCGCGGTCGACACCGTCCGCACCCTCTCCGCGGCGGCCACCACGAGCATCGACGGGGTGCTCAACCACGGCGCCGGGGAGTGATCCCGGGGCCGGCCCGCTGACGGCCCGCCGGCCCGCCCGCCGGACGACGCGCCGGAGCCCGGCACCTCCCCCGAGGAAGGTGCCGGGCTCCTTGGTGCCTCCGCCGCCCGGGCGGCGTGCTCAGCCCGGCAGCACGCCCAGCAGCGGACCGACGGCGGGCAGGTCCTTGGCGCCGCCGCCGGCGGTCAGCGGGCCGGTGAGCGTCCCGGTGCCGATGGCCGGCAGGCCGTTGTCGGGCTGGACGCCCACACCGTTGTTCAGGAAGTCCGCGGACGACTGCGCCCAGGGGTCCAGCCGCAGCGTCTTGACCGGCGCGACGGCGTAGCCGAGGCCGGTGGTGGTGCCCTCCATGGCCTGGCCGACGTCGGTCGGCGCGAGCTTGGGCATCGGGATCTCCGGGGCGGGCAGACCCGGGGCGGGCTGGGCCGGGGCGGCGTGCGCCGCGGGGGCGGCACCGCCCAGCAGCATCGCCGCGCCGAGTACGGCGAGGGCGCCGGTGCCACTCGTCTTGAGTGCCATGCGGGACCAATCCTTCGGTGTGATCGGGTGGTTGGGGCAGCGGACCGGCCGTCGGCGGGCCCGATGCGAACTGCCCCCCGGCGCAGGCCGGGGGGCAGTCGACGCGATGCGGAACCGGATCAGCGGGTGATCAGCAGTCGTCGTCCACCACGGGGGTCTGCTGCACCTGCTGCGGGATCTCGACGTTGGCGCAGGAGTTGCCGAACGCGGGGTTCAGCGCGCCGATCACGTTGATCGAGTTGCCGCACAGGTTGACCGGGACGTGCACCGGGATCTGGATCGAGTTGCCGGACACCACACCGGGCGAGTTGGTGACGACCGCCTCGGCGCTGGAGCTGGCGGAGGCGCCGCCGGCCGCACCGAGCACCAGGCCGGCCGCGGTGGCCGAGAGCAGGGCGGCCTTCTTCACGTTCTGCATGGGGGTTGATCTCCTAGATCACACACGGGGAGGGGTGCGCCGCACCGCCACGGGGGCGGTGCGGCGCGGGCGACGCGGGCGCAGCCGCGTCAGCGCCGGCTGAGTCAGCCGACGTTGGCGCAGGAGTTGCCGAACGCCGGGTTGAGGATCGAGATGACACCGATCGAGTTGCCGCAGATGTTGACCGGGATGTGCACCGGGATCTGGATGTTGTTGCCGGAGAGCACGCCGGGGGAGTTGGCGACGACGGCCTCGGCGCTGGAGCTGGCGGCGGCGCCGCCGGCGGCACCGAGCACCAGGCCGGCCGCGGCGAGCGAGAGGGCGGCAGCCTTCTTGATGTTGCGCATGGGGTTCTTCCTCCGTATTCTGCCCGACTCTTGGAGGTCGGGTGCCGGGCGAATCAGCATCATCGCCCGATGGCTTCGGGATGGGCCGTGATTGTCACTCACGCGGCTCAGGGATTGCGTGTCGCCCGTGGCTTGGGCGGGTGCGGCCGCGCGCTCTCAGGTGCACCCGCGGTCATTTCTCGCACGGCCGAGAAACATCCGCACTCCGGTGCGTCCAGGAGAGTGCCTCGAAGAACTGGGGTTCGAGGACAAATTGACGAACCGTCGGGCCGGACCGCGTTTCCGGTCGGCCGGGACGAGCGGTCCGCCGCCCTCCTGGGTTCCCTCGGCTCCTGGTGGGGCCATAGCCGGAGCCGGCCCGTCCGGTGGGAGTCGAACGGGCCCGTCGGAATCAGGCGTTGAGGCAGGAGTTGCCGAACGCCGGGTTCAGCAGGCCGACGATGTCGACGGTGTTGCCGCAGAGGTTGATCGGCACGTGCACCGGGATCTGGAGCTGGTTGCCGGACAGCACACCGGGCGAGCCGGTGGTGACACCCTCGGCCGACGCGCCGCCGGCGGCGGCAACGCCGGCGGAGCCGAGCAGCAGGGCCGCGGCCGCGGCAGAACCGAACGCGCCGTAGGCGAGCTTGCGCATGGTGAGGTCTCATTTCTTCGCCCGAGGGCGAGCACCGGATGGAGCTGGTTTCGCCAGGGAGAACGAGCCGGCCCGCGCGGGGAAACGGGTGGGCCGCGTGATCACCCGAATGCCTTCATTAATGCAACCGGGTGAATGTCGACCCTCCGCCGGAACCGGCTTCCCGGGGCTTCGTTGGGGGTGGTGCACGCCCTGTGCGCTTCCGTGCCGAGCCAACGGTGCCTGGCAAACGGAAGATCTGATTTTTCGAGGAGACTCATATGAGCGTCAAGAAGGTTGCCGCTGTCGGCGCCGCCGTTGTCGGCATCGTTGCGGCTGGTGCGGGCTCCGCCATGGCGAGCTCCAGCGCCGAGGGCGTTACGGCGGGCTCCCCCGGCGTGCTGAGCGGCAACCAGGCTCAGGTCCCGGTGCACATCCCGGTCAACGTCTGCGGCAACTCGGTGGACATCATCGGCCTGCTGAACCCGGCCTTCGGCAACTCCTGCGCCAACGTCGGCTGACGCTGACCCACAGGTCCTAGCCGACCTGCTGGTCGATTCCGCAGTACCCGGGCCGCCGCTCCGTCTCTCCCCCTCCTGAGACGCGGAGCGGCGGCCCTGCCGCGTCCCCGGGCGGTGCGTTCCGCGGCCTCGCGTTCTGCGATTGTCCGGTCGTCCGACCCGCGGCCCGGCCGCTTCGGTGGCGTCCGGACTCTTGTTGCGTTACTTGTCAGTACCTAACATTCAGGTCCGCACAGAAGTCGGCCGGTGGCCCTGCTGGCCGCCGCCGGGCTGTCGCTCGCCCTCGGCCTGGGCGCGGCGCCCGGCGCCCTCGCGGCGGCCGCCGCTCCGGCCGCCGCGGAACGCGTGGCGAAGACCCCCGCGATCGTCGCGCTCGGTGACAGCGCCATCTCGGGCGAGGGCGCCGGCACCGACACCGGCGACGACTACACCCCCGGCACCGACACCCCCACCGACTACTGCCACCGCAGCGCCAGGTCGGAGATCTTCGTCACCGGTCTCGGTGGCGTCACCCCCGTCGACCTCGCCTGCTCCGGCGCGCAGACCGGCGACCTGGTCAGCGACCCCGAACTCGCGAAGATCACCGGAGGCGGCAGCGGAGACTTCGGCGAACCCAAGCAGGACGTCCAACTCGCCCAGGTGGCAGCCCAGTACGACGTCAAGATGGTGGTCGTCACGATCGGCGCCAACGACGACTTCGACTTCAGCGGCATCATGCTGAGCTGCCTGGCCCAGTACTTCCCGATCCCCAAGTCCCAGGGCTGCCGCGACACCATCGGCACCCCGGAGATCGCCCGGCGGGCCGAGGGCGTCAAGCCCAAGGTGATCGCCGCGCTCACCGACATCCGCGACACCATGCGCAGGGCCGGCTACCAGGACTCCTCCTACCAGCTGGTCTACCAGTCGTACTTCACCCCGATCACCCCCGACATCCGGCGCAACGACTACGTCGGCAAGGTCGCCGACGGCTGCCCGGCCTTCCCCGAGGACCTCGCCTGGGGCCACAACCTGGTCGTCCCGATGCTCAGCGACGCGCTGCGGGACGCCGTCTCCCGGACGCCCGGGGTGCGCTACCTCGACCAGCGCCGGGTCAGTTACGGCCACGAGGTCTGCGCGGAGTGGACCAGTTCCCCGTACGAGTACACCAACGGCGACGTCATCGACCTCTCCGAGCGCACCCGCAACGGCTGCGACCAGGAGATCGGCATCCCCGGGGTGTGCATGAACATGGTGCGGCAGTCGTACCACCTGCGGGTCGCGGGCTACCGGGCCGAGGCGGTCTGCCTGGCGCAGTTCTACCAGCAGCCCTCGCTGGAGCAGGCGTTCTGCAGTCTCAACCAGCAGAACACCACCTCCATCACCCCGCTCACCCCCGGCCGGCCCTTCCCGGACGGGCCCGAGGGCGGCGCCTGGTACCAGCTGACCAACGCCGCCACCGGCACCGTGCTCGACCTCGCCGGCGGCGGCACCTACGGCGACTCCACCAACGGCCGCGGCGCGATCGTCTATCCGGCGGCCGGCAGCCTGAACCAGTCCTTCGTCCTGGAGGTCAAGCCGGACGGCAGCTACGAGCTGGACTTCAGCGGCAACCGCGCCATGTGCCTGGACGCGAGCGGCGGCTCCACCGCGCCCGGAACCCCGCTGCTGCAGTGGCGCTGCCACGGCGGCGGCAACCAGCACTGGGTGCTGAAGGCGGTCGGCGACGGCACCTACACGATCGCCACCTCCCAGGACCGGGGCAAGGTCGCGACGGCCTCCACCGCCCGCGACGGCCAGGGCAACCGGCTGGTGCAGCTCGCCGCCGACAGCGGCGCGGCCGACCAGCACTGGCAGCTGGAGAAGCTGGGCATCGTCCACCTGCACGGCTGACCACCGCCGGTGGGGGCGGGCCGCCCGCCCCCACCGGTGCCGCCGATCGCCGCAGGCCCGCTGGGATAGGGTCGTCCGATGCCCTCCGACCTCGCCGAACTGGCCCGATACGCCGCCGCCCTGGACGCCGGCGAGTTGGCCTGGGCCCATCTCCACGGCCGCCTGGACGCCGACGACACCCGCTGGCTGGCCTTCCTGCGCCGCTGCGACCTCGACACCCGGGCCGGTGACTTCGCCCGCCTCGAACACCTGGAGGAGGACGAGCACCTGCTCGTCGCCTGCCGCGAGCTGGCCGACGGCCGGGACGGCGCCGAACGGGTCTGGACCTACCTCGACGGCTGCCTGGCGGGCACCCCGTCCGCCGCCGGACGCCAGGAGTTCCTGCTCGACCGCGCCGCCGCCGGGCAGGGCATGGACTGGTCCTCGACCTCGGCCCTGATGGGCACGGACCGCCCCGAGGAGGTCGACGCCGCCCTCGACCGCGCCGACCCGCACGCGGGCGTCGCCCTGATCGGCCTCGCGGTCACCCACCCCGACCCGGCCGTCGTCCTCCCGCGGATCGCCCGCGCACTGGCCGATCCCGCCCACCGCGACCGGGCCGCCGTGGCCCTCGCCCACACCGCCCGCCTGCACGGCACCGTCGACGCCAGGTGCCTCGCCCTGCTGCGCGAGCTCCCCCGCGGCAACCCGGCCGACGACGACCTCTGGGCCTTCGTCCCCCGCCGCCACCTGCCGGCCTGGCTCTGGCGCCACCAGCTCCTCGGCCGCTTCGGCCGCCGCTGACCTCGGGACCCGGGCGTCACGCACGGCGGGGGTCCGTCGTTCCCGGGCCCGGGCCCGGGCCCGGGCCCGTGGGAGTGGTGGTCAGGCCGCGAGTGCGGCGGCGACGGTGCCGGGGAGCCAGTCGGCGCTGTGCGAGAACGAGAAGCCGAGCTGCTCGGCGCAGGAGTTGGCCATGCCGTAGTAGTGGCCGAAGGAGAACGGCGAGGCCCCGCCGGTGACCGGGCCGTAGCGCGGCCCGGCTGCGCCGTCCGCGTCGGCGATCAGCTCGCAGAGCTCCCGGGCGCCGAACTCGCCGTGCGAGCGGGCGTTGACCGGGCCGGTGAACCGGGCGCCCGCCGCCCAGACCAGGAAGTCGGCGATCTCCTCGTAGGCGATGAACGAGGACGGCCGGCCGTCGGGGTGGACGGCGACCGGCTCGCCCGCGCGGATCCGTCGGACGTAGTGCTCCAGCCGTCCGGTGAAGTCCTCGGCGCCGCCGCCGAGCACGTGGCCGGTCCGGACGGCCACGTACGGCAGCGCCCCGGACCCGGACCCGGACCCGGACCCGGACCCGGACCCGGAACCGGACCCGGCGTGGGCGAACACCGCCTCGGCCTGGCGCTTCCCCTCGGCGTAGTGGGCCTCGGCGAACGCGCCGTCCTGCCAGGGCAGGTCGAGCCGCACCGGTTCGGCGCCCGCGTCGAACGCGCTCTCGTCCAGGGGTTCGGCGGCGTGCAGCGGGCTGTACACCTCGATGGTGGAGGTCAGCACGTACCGGCCGGTGTGCCCCGCGAAGATCCGCTGGGCGGCGTCGGCCTGACGAGGGGTGTAGCAGACCTGGTCGATCACGGCGTCGAAGTCGCGGCCGCCGAGCGCCGCGGCGAGCGCGGCCTCGTCGTCCCGGTCGGCGCGCAGGTGTTCGACGCCGGGCGGCGGCACCGTCGAACCCCGGTTGACCACGGTGACCCGGACGCCGGCGTCCCGCAGCTTCACGATGACCCGCTTGCCGAAGTACCGGCTTCCCCCGATGACACAGACCGTCCGCACCGCGGCGACTCCCTCCCCGTCGACCCGGTCGGGTGAATCCCGCCGGTGGGATAAGTTTCGCGGCGGAACGACCCGGGGCTGAAGGGGGAAGCGTGGGAGATCGAGGCGCTGCGCCGAAAGACCGACGGAGTAACCGGCCGTCGGCCGACGGATCGACGGCGGGGCTGGACGCGGTCGACCTCCGGCTGCTGGAGCTCGTCCAGACGGACGGGCGGATCTCGCTCAGCGAGCTCGGCCGGCGGGTGCGGATGAGCCCGGCGGCGGTCGGGGAGCGGATCCGCCGGCTGGAGGGCAACGGCACCATCACCGGGTACGCGGCTCGGGTCAGCCCGGAGCGGCTGGGCTACCGGATCCAGGCGTTCGTCCGGCTGGCGCCGCACGGCGGGATCACGCTCTGCCACTTCCGCAGCCAGGAACTGATCGACCGTCCGGAGATCCTGGAGGTGCACCACGTGATCGGTGAGGACTGCTGGATGCTCCGGATCGCGGTGCGGGACACCGGCCACCTGGAGGAGTTGCTGGAGCGGCTCTCCTCGCTCGGGCGCACCACCACCTCCGTCCTGCTGTCCTCGCCCGTCGAGCGGCGGGTCCTGCTGCCGGCGGCGCCGGACGCCTGAGGGCGCCCCTCGGGTGACGTACGGTCAGGGCTGCTGCGGCGGGCCCCCGGTGCCGCCGCCGCGTACCCCCAACTGGTCTAGTCCACTCATTGACATCGCGCCCCGACCGCCCCAATAGTGGCCACCATCCGACCACGACCAGGAGGCCACCGGTGCCCTCTCCCTCAGCAGCGGACTTCGCGGCCGCGGCCCACGCCGCCATCGACCGCGTCAGCAAGGAACAGGCCGAAGGAGTGGCGGCCGCAGCCGAGTTGATCGTGGCCGCGCTCGCCGCCGACGGCGTCGTCCAGGCCTTCGGCACCGGCCACTCCGAGGCCCTCGCGATGGAGATCGCCGGCCGCGCCGGAGGGCTCGTGCCCACCAACCGGATCGCCCTGCGCGACGTGGTGCTGCGCGGCGGCCGCCCGGTGGAGATCCTCGAAGGCCCCGACCTGGAGCGCGGCACCGAGTCCGCCGCCCTCCTGTGGGAGCTCACCGCCCCGCATCCCGCCGACGTCTTCGTGCTGGCCTCCAACTCGGGTGTCAACGGCTGCGTGGTCGAACTGGCCCACCTGGCCAAGCGGCACGGCCACCCCCTGATCGTGATCACCTCCGCCGAACACACCGCCCGGGTCGAGCCCAAGCACCCCTCCGGCCTGCGGCTGCGCGACCTCGCCGACGTCGTCCTCGACAACGGCGCCCCGTACGGCGACGCCGTCCTGCCGATGGCGGGCGGCGGCCGGGCCTGCGGCATCTCCTCGATCACCGCCGCGCTGCTCGCCCAGCAGATCGTCGCCGAGGTGATCCGCCGGATCGAGCAGACCGGCGGCGTCCCGCCGGTCTACCTGTCGGCCAACGTCCCCGGCGGCGACGAGCACAACCGGGCCCTGGAGGCCCGCTACGTGGGCCGCATCCGGCGCGCCTCGTGACCGCGAGCCCCCTCGTCCTCGGCCTGGACGTCGGCGGCTCCACCACCCGCGTCCTGGTCGCCGACCTCACCGGACGGATCCTGGGCGCCGCCCGCGGCCCCGGCGGGAACCCGCTCTCCAACGGTGAACCGGCCGCGGCCCGGGCGATCGCCGACACCCTCGGCGCCGCCCTCGCCGACGTCGACCCGGGCCGGGTCGCCGCCGGCGTGCTCGGCCTGGCGGGGGGCCGCGCGGGCGCCCCGGAGCTGGCCCGGATCTGGTCCGGTGCCGGCCTGCCCCGGGCTCCCCGGCTCACCGGCGACGTCGAGCTGGCGTACGCGGCGGGTACCGGTCGCCCGGACGGCACCGCGCTGATCAGCGGCACGGGAGCGGTCGCGGCACTGTTCCGGGACTTCGCGATGGTCCGCTGCGCCGACGGCCACGGCTGGCTGCTCGGTGACCGGGGATCGGGCTTCTGGCTGGGCCGGGCCGCCGTCCGCACCGCGCTCACCGCCGTCGACCGGGGCGAGCTCCCCCCGACCGGCCTCGCGGCCGAGGTGGTCGCCGCCCTGCTGCCGGGACCGCTCCCGGGGCCGCCGCCGGAGCCGCCCGCCCAGGAGGTGCCGGTCGCCGAACGGGAGGGGGCCGGCGCGCTGCGCCTGCGCGCCGCGCTGATCGGCGCCGTCCACGCCGAGCCGCCGGTACGGCTGGCGCGGCTGGCCCCCCTGGTCCTCGACGCGGCCCGCGCCGGCGACCCGGCCGCCCGCCGCCTGGTGGAGCGGGCCGCCGACCACCTGCTGGAGAGCCTCGGGACGGTCCGCGAGCCCGGGTCCGCGCTCCCGGTCGTGCTGGCGGGCGGTGTCCTCGACGCCGCCACACCGCTCGCCGAAGCGGTCCGTGCCCGGGTCGCCGACCGCTGGCCGCGGGCCCGGGTCACCCATGCCGGCAACGGCGCGGGCGCGGCGGCCTGGCTCGCCGCCCGCAGCCTGGGCGGCCCCGCGGACCTGACCGAGCTGCACCGCCGGCTGGTCCGCGTCCCGGCCCCGGTCGCAGGGCCGGACGGATCGGTTCGCCCCTGACCGGGACTGAGCGGGCGTCAACCCGTCCGGCCGGATGCCGGACGGTCCCGCCCCTCCCGCGGACCGGCGCCGAGGACGAGGTGTCGCTGACGACGCCGCGACGGACCCGACCCCGGAGCGTGACGATCCGTCAGGTCGGGCCGGAGGCGGAGTCACTCCCGGATGTCGTCGTTGAACAGGGGTTTTGCCCGGTTCTCGACTGATCTCCGGACACGACTCGGTAACTATCGGTAGTCAAACCTTCAGTCAGGGATCGGCTGCCCTCTACTGTCGGCCGACACTTCCCAGTCGATGAACGAGGAACCACCGTGACCACTCCGCCTACCCCCGAGGCGCAGGACCAGGCCGCTTTCCCGCAGTACCCGGCACCCGTCGCCGAGCCGCCGAAGAAGCGCCGTGCGGGCCGGATCCTGCTGGTGCTGCTCGGTGTCGTCGTGCTCCTGGTCGCGGCCGTGGTGGCCATCGGCTACGTGGTGAAGGACGACCCGTCGGTCGCCCAGGTCGGCAACTGCGTCCACAACTCGGGCAGTGACACCAAGCCCGACGTGAGCATCGTCGACTGTGGTGCGGCCAACGCGGACTTCAAGGTCCTCAAGGTCGTCCAGGGCAAGGACGACAAGGAGTGCGAGGCCGTCGAGGGCTTCGAGGCCGCGTACAGCGAGGAGTCCTCCTCGAACAGCTTCATCCTCTGCCTCGGCGCGAACAGCAAGAGCTGACGCCCCGCCCGCCCGCCCCGAGCCCTCCGAGGCCCGGGGCGGGCATCGGCCTGCGGTGCGGCGACCCCGCGAGGGCGGCCCCGGCGCAGGTGCGGCAGCCCCCCTGCGGCGGTACGACATCGCGGCAGGCGGGGCCTTCGGCGTTCCCGGGCCGGTGGCGGTGGCGGTGGCGGTGGCGGTGGGCGAGGGTCAGGGCCAGACCAGGCAGTACAGCTGGTGCCCCGCCTCGTGCAGCCGGTTGGCGAAGTCCTGCCACTCGTGCAGCTATTGGCCCCCGCAGGCCCGTGACCTGGGGTTTTGTCGCCAAAGTGCCGCTGACCAGCGAAAACTACCTTCAGTAGTTGACGCTGGTCAGCGGCGTTTTTCACCCCCATGTGCCCTGGATGTGCCCTCGTTTCGCACCGGTTTTCAGCGCCTTGCGGGGAGGCCGGGCCTGCTGATCGGCAGGTCAGCCGGCGGCGGGCGAGCCGTTGCTGCTGCGGTCGTCGAGGACGATGTGGGGCTGCTGCAGGCGCTCGCTGCCGACCTCGTCGTCGGCGGGTCGGGTGCTGTTGATGACGGCGGCGATGCGCTCGTAGCTGGTGACGGCGAGGGTCCACGTCTCGATGCCGGTGTCCTTGCCGAGGCCGCTGCAGACGGTCTCTCGGAGCGCGTTGAGAAGGGCGAGGGTGCTGCGGCCGGACAGGACCGTGTCCTCGTTGCTGTCGTTGACCGGCTTCGAGAAGTGGTCGGTGCCTTCGACCTGAGCGGCCAGGAACTCCCAGGTCTCAGGGTGGCAGGAGATTGAGACGGTCTTCACCGCAGCGGCCTTGCGGAGGGTGCTGACGTGGTTCTCCCAGATGAAGGGCTCCGGGATCAGGCCGGACACGTCGTTGGCGCGACTGCTCGGGAGGTCGTCGACTGCGGCCTGCTCCGGCGAGACTGCTTCCGTGTGCGCCGGCTCGGTCTCCGTGTCCTGATCCACAGCGGCGGCGGGAAGCAGGAGATCTGCGAGCTGAGCAGCGACTTCGGTCGCGATCAGCCGTGCCTGGTCCTCCGGGGAACTGGTGGCGGTGGTCGGCTGGGGCTCCGACGCTTCTGCGGACTGCGTTTCCGGCTCGGGTGCGACAGGCTCCGGAACGGCGCCCTGGCGCTCGGCGAGCTTGGCGGCCACCTCGGCGGTGATCTGGCTGAGCTGGTCCTTGCTGAGGGCGTTCGGGGTGACCGGAGCATTGTCGGCGGGGGTGGTCTCGGACACGGTCGTCTCCTCGCTGTCGGAATCCGCGGCCTCGCCGGTCACGGTGGGGGTGGCCGGCTCTGCGGCCTGTTCGGACGCCGGGGGCTCGGCGGTGGGAAGCCCGGTGGTGTCGACGCTGTCGTCGTCGCCGGGAGAGTGAACAGCGTCGTTGTGGCTGTCCGCCTCCGGGGAGACCACCGTGGGCTGGCTCACGGTCTCGGGGGAGTCGATGGCGGGCCGAGGCGACCCGTCGTGGCCGGCTCCCAAGGGAGATCGGATGCTGTTCTGCAGGGCGCTGAGCTCAGCCCGCAGGTTGCCCAGCTGGCGGTGGAGGCTGCGGTTGTCCTGGTGGGCGCGGCTGGCTTCTTGCTGTTCCCGGGCGATCGCCTCGAGGAACTCGTCGCGGTGTTCGCTCAGGCCGGCCGCCAGCGTCGTGCTGAGTTCGGTCCGCAGGTTGTCGGTGTTGTTGCGGATCTCCTCCAGGCCGGCCTGGAGGGCCGTCACGACCTCTGCGCGCAGCAGTTCGACCTGATGGGCGGTGCCCCTCGCCATATCCCCTCCCGATCTCGCGCGCCTGTCGGGCTCGCGGCGGGTACAGCGTGGCGGCAAGGGCCAGTGCGTGATGAGGAGATGAGTGGGACTGTCGAGATCGCATCGATTACTGTCTGAGATCAGATCATCACGCTGGAGCGATGGTTCGTCAGTTCGATCTGCGCCTTCTCCGGAGCGACGTGTTGTTTTCTGTACGACTCGCCATTACGACTCGAACAGGGTCGGCTGGTTCCAGGGCGCGGCTATGGGTTGCCCCTGAGAGCCGAGCAGGCGTGCCAGCTGGTCAGTTTCGTGTTCGGTGAGGTCGGAGAGGAGGCGCGCTGTTGTGCCGATGAGTTCATCAAGGGGAACGTGGCTGCGGGCACCTCGTGCACTGGCCAAGCGGTAGGTGAAGCTGCAGTGCAGGACCGCACCGGAGGGTGTTGGCGCATCCGCCTCGATGACCGCCTCAGCCTGGCCCAGCGCCTCGCTGATGCCGGCGAGCTGGGAGTCGTGGACGACGTTGTCTCCGGGGCTGTCGTAGCCGATACGTCGATCGGTGACGAGCATTCGGATCGACGTAAGTGGGATGGAGAACCGGTCGGCCCGAGCGCGTACTTCGTCCAGAGTGGGCTCGTCATACCTTTCGGTCGTGTCGAGATCCTTCTGCGTCTGGGCGACGTACGCCCGAAAGCGCGACATCTGCAGAACGAGGTTGCCTTGATCCACTGCCCAGCGCCAAGGGCCGATCGGCGCGTTGGACGTGGTCCCCGGAGTAAGCGCGCAAACGTGACTCTGCCACTGCTGAGCCGCCGGCCGCATGAGGTGCTGAAGGTTCTCCGGGTCGCGGACCGGTGTGCGAAGCAGGAGCGGCAGGCTGATCAAGGGAAGCAGGCGACCCCAGAAGCCGCTGTCAGGAATCTCCTCAGCACTGAGAAGGTAGGCGAGGGTGGATTCGTCCAGGCGGCCGGAGCGTCGCAGCGTGCCTGGGAAGCTGGCCAGGGTGGAGCCTCCGCCCTGCCAGAGAGCCGCCATGAAGGCCGTCATCCGGTCTGCGACCAGGGGCACCATCCGGGCGGATACCGCTTCCACTGCCACGCGCGTCGGTGCGACATCTCCTTCACGGGCAGCTTCCACGCCGGTGACGACAGCGCTCCTGAACCGGGTGATCGCGGGGCCGTCCAGGGCGCCATGCCCGCCTTCGATCACCGAGCTGGAGATGAGTCGAGGGACGCTGGGGGTGTCCTGGGTGGGAACCAACTCGCCGAAGGCCGGAGTGTCGAGGAGCAGAGTTTGGTGTTCGGTGGCTGACGGTTGGAGGTCTGCCGCCGCACGGGATGCTTCGAGTTGCCCCAGGGACACGATCATCGGTCGGTCCTTGGTCTGCAGCCGGGCGATGTCGTCCTGGAGCTCCGCCGGGTTGGCCGTTGTTCGGAGATAGACGTGCCGGTCGGGGGTGCGGGTCGCCTGAGGCCAGCGGATCACCATGTCCGGGGCAAAGGTGTGGTTGAAGAAGCCTGTCGCGATGACCTCGGCTCGGGGGTCCATCCGGCGCAGTTGGTGCCCGATGATCTCTTTGACCCGGCCGAAGGGCTGCCTTGGATCCGTGTCGTCGAGCGCGGCCATGATCGCCTGCGATGCCTGATTCACCACTGCTCTCCCTTACGGATCAGTTCGGCAGCCACGATGGCTTCCCAGTCCTTGAGGGGGACCAGCGTCTCCTGCTTCTCTGACAGCACGATCAGCCACAGCCGCGACGCGACCATCGCAACGATCTCGGGGTCGATCGCCGACTCAGCGGAAGCTCGGTCAGCTGTTCCGAACACGCGTTCGTGATGGAGCAGAACCGCCGCCTCGACATGCTTCGGCGAGTCCAACTGCGACCAGGTGTTGGCGCGGAAGGGAGCCCATGTGATCCACATGAGGTGATCACTCAGAAGATGGCCGTTCTGGCACGCGACGTAACACTTCGCTACGAACTCGTCGAACTGAGTTCCCTGGTCACTGGGCTGCTGGTAGTTCTTCACCTCAGCACAGAACATGTCTCCGTGGTAGGGGGCGCCCCGCATGGCGCCTCCCAGGTCGAAGGAGAACGTCTGCCCACCATGAGGCCATGCCAGAGTCAGCCGTCGGGCGCACGACGGCGAGTCGGTGTTCGCATACGCGCCCGAGATTCTCATCGTGCCCTCAAGCCACATCTTTGCCCGGCGGGCGCCTGAGAATCCTTTGAGGTGGGCGTCTTCCCCCACTGCCACGTTGATCAGCGTAGAGGACTCCGGCGGCTCCCACCACGGGCAGGGGGCACTCGAACGGCTGGTCTCAACGTCCGATTGGCAGGAGCCAGTGCTGCCGCCCGAGGCGCCGCACATGCGCTCGCCGCCTACCGCGATGGCGGCCCCACCTTCTCCCGCCACGGCTGGGAGCCAACTGCGGCATGATTACCCAGCCCTACTGCGAGGCCGGCTGAAACCTCCTGAACCGACCGCTTCGGTCGCTCGGCTCGGCTAGCCTGCGTGGGGTGACAGACGCGACTTTCGACGCCGCGAGCAGCTTGCGGTACAGCGAGATCACAGAGGATCTGGCGGTTCTCGGCGAGGCTTTCGGGCTGGGTGAGGTCCGGGAGTGCCGCTTCCTGTCGGACGGCTTGATGAATGGGAACTGGCGGCTGGATACGGCCGAGGGCTCGTTCGCCTTGAAGCGGATCATGGATGTGCCGTTGCCCATGGCGCGTCGGAACCTGACCGTGCTGTCGGCGCTGGCCGATGATGGCCTGCCGGTGGGCAGGGCACGGGTCTCCTCGGCCGGGGATGCAGTGGTCGAGGTCGCCGACCGCGGGTACTGCCTGATTCCGTGGATGGAGGGGAGCCACCTGCCGGGTACGGCGCTCTCGATCGAGCAGGCCGGTGACCTCGGAGTTCTTCTCGGTCGGATCCACCGGAGCTTGAACGGTGAGCGGCTGGCCGGCCTACTGCCGCCGGGGCCGGAGCCGGTGACCGTCTCGGTGACCACGCCCGCAGAGGCTCGCGAGGAGGCGGACCGTTTCCTCGCCTTGATCACAGGCCTGGAGAGCCGGACGGCGTTCGACGCCGAGGCGGCCTCCGCGCTGGCCGAGCGCAAGGTGCTGCTGGAGAAGTACGGGCACGAGCGCCCGGCCGACGAGGTGGCGGTCGGCCCGGTGGGGTGGACGCACGGTGACGTCCAGCACCGGAACGTGCTGTGGCGGGACGGCGAGATCGCCGGGGTGATCGACTGGGACCGGATCCGGGTCCGGCCGTTCGGCGAGGAGGTCGCCCGCACCGCCACGGTGCAGTTCGGCGGTGAGGACGGCTTCCTCGACCTGGAGCGGACGTCCGCGTTCGTGGCCGGCTACCGGTCGATGGTGCCGATCCCGGTGCCGGCGCTGGCGGACGCGGTGGAGCGGCTGTGGTGGAAGCGCATGTCGGACTACTGGCAGCTGGTCTTCCACTACGACCGCGACGATCACTCCTGCGACCACCTGTTCCTGCCCGCCGAGCGCTTCCTGGCCTGGTGGACGGAGCGGCGCGAGGACGTGCAGGAGGCGTTCGCGGCTATGCCGTGAGCACCGTGCGGGACAGGACAGTGGCGAGGGCTTCGGCCACCTGCTCCATGTAGTCCGGGGCGAGGACCTGCGGCACCTTGAGGACGATCATCTGGCGCAGGGCCTTGTAGTAGTTCGGCAGGGCGTCCCGGGTCGGCGGCTGGTAGGGGCTTTCGGCGAGGTGGGGCCAGTAGCGGGCGGCCACGTCCGGGCGCTGCACCAGCGAGGTCTGGGTCCAGTCCTCGTACAGGGAGCGGACGGGGATGCCAGCGGCCCGGCACTTCTCGTGGAGCGCCTTCGGGTCGGGCACGCGGACGTTGATCGCCAGCGGGGTTCCGTACCAGCCGCGGACGGAGAGTTCGCCGATCTCCGGCCAGGCGACGGGCGCGTCGCACTCCTCCAGGGCCTGGCGGAGGGTGGCCAGGTTCTGTTCGGCGGCGAGCATCCGGTCGGGCAGGGAACGGAGCTGCCAGCGGGCGATGACGGCGGAGAGGGCGGGCATCCGGTACTTGTAGGCGGCCCCGGTGGTGGCGAGCGGCTTCAGCTCAGGGAGGGTGAGTTCGTCGGCCAGCCGAGCGGGGTGGTGGCCGAGGGTCAGGGCGCGCTCGTAGACCTCCCGGTCGGAGGTGGTCAGGATGCCGCCTTCGCCGCCGGAGACGGACTTGGACTCCTGGAGGCTGAAGCACCCTGCGGATCCCCAGGAGCCGACAGCCCGGCCCTGGTAGACGGCGCCATGGGCATGCGAGCAGTCCTCAACGATCGGCAGGTTGGTGGCCTTGGCGAGCTGGTCCATGCGAGCGGGAATGCCCCAGGTGTGGGTGGCGAGGACGGCGGAGCACTCGTCGGCGACCTGGGCGACCGCAGTGGCGGCGATGTTGGGGCTGTCCGGCTCGATGTCGCAGAAGACGGGGTAGCTGCCGGCCTGGAAGACGGCGGTGATGGCGGAGATCCAGGTCATCGGGGAGACGGCGACGCCGGCTTCGGGGTTGGCACCGACCGCGTGGAGCGCGGCGTGCAGGGAGGCCGTGCCGGAGTTGAACGACAGCGCGTGGCGGGTGCCGGTGAGGCGGGCGAAGGCGGCTTCGAGGGCGTTCGTGGCCGGGCCGCGGTTGATCTCGGAGAGGTGCCCGTCGTCGAGGAGCTTGAGAACAGCATCCTTCTCGGCCTGCCCGTACTTGGGCTCGCGGGGGAACGGGAGGGTGACCTTGGGGTCGTTCATGGCGTCCTTCCAGTCGGGGGCGGGGCTGCCTACGGGCGGCGGCGTCCGGAGGTATGCGGGTCGGGGGCGATGCGGGGGACGGCGGTGAGGTGGCCGTGGTCGAGGTCGTCGAGGTCGGCCTGGATCTGGGCGGCCCGGAGTCGGACCATGCCCTGGTCGTCGCAGGAAGCGTGGAAGTGCAGGAGCGAGACCGCGATTCGCAGGCGGAACAGGACGAGCGGCAGCAGGCTTTCGACGGGAAACGGTCCGTCGAAGTAGCCGGTGAGGAGGGCCTCGGTCATCAGGGCGGGTTCGCGCAGGGACCAGCCGGCCAGTTCGGCCAGCGGGTCGCCGCCGCGAACGCTCTCCAGGTCGACGACGCCGGTGATGTGGTGGCCGTCGGTGAAGAGGTGGCGTCCGACCCAGTCTCCGTGCAGGAGCTTCGGTGCCGCCTGCGGGAGGCGGCCGGCTCCGGCTTCAAGGGTGAAGCGAGCGCGCTCCAGGAGCCTGGTCAGTTCAGGGTCGTCCAGGCGCGGTGTTCTGCGGGAGGGCAGAGCGAGGAACCAGCCCTGGATGGTGGAGTGCTGGCCGACTCCGTGTCCGTCGAGCTGGCCGAAGCTACTGACCTCGATGGCGTGCAGGCGGCGAAGGACCTCACCGGCCCTGGCGGTGACGTCAAGGTCCTGCGGCTGTAGGGGTTCCGCTTCGATCGGGCGGCCCTGGCAGCGGGTCTCGACGCAGGCCTCGATGCTGTGCCAGAGGATCCGGGCGGCGGGAATGCCCGCTGCCCGCATCCGCGTGGAGGCCCAGGCGGCGGACGCGTAACGCGAGCGACTGCCCGCACGGCGGACCTTGACGACCAGTTCGTCGCGGCTGCGGGTGACGGCGGCGAAGGGGAGGCTGTCCGTTCCGGACCGCAGCGGTGTGAAGCGGGCGCCGGTGGCGTCGAAGCCCGCTTCGGTGAGTGCGTCGAGCAGCAGCGGGTGCGGGCGGTCGACCACGACGTCAGGGGCGGACATCGAGTACCTCCGGCACCTGGACGGGGCGGCTGCTGCCGGCGGACCGGAGGGCGGCGTCCAGCAGGGCGATGGAGCCGAGGTTGCCAGCGGCGGGCACGGGCGCGGTGCCGGGCTGATAGAGGGCGCCCACCATTGTGGTGATGCACCGCTGGTAGGCCGGCGGCCCGGACTCGGCCGTCTTGCGGCTGCTGGCGGGGTCGGGAGCCCAGCGCGCGGCGAAACCTCGGGCCTCGACGCGCCAGTCGCCGTTGGCGTCGGTTCGCAGGAACGGATCCGCGGTGTACCCGCCCCGGTAGGTGAACAGCGAGCCGTCCTCGAAACGCACGGTGATCACAGCGATCGAGCTGTGCGGGGCGAGGAAGCCGGTCGGCGTCTCGATGCAGGTGACCTCGGTCGGCGGCGCAGTGATCAGGGCGCGGACCTGGTCGAAGGCGTGCACCGCGAGGTCGGTGGTGACGGGCAGGTGCTGGCTGCTGCGGAATCCCGGCCCAGGAAGGGTGACGAGAGTGTCGGCAGTGACCACGAAGGGCGCTCGGCCGCCGAGGTGGACCGTGTCGCGGAAGGCGAGGAAGCCGGGGTCGGTACCGCGGTTCTGCATGACGGCCAGAAGCAGGCCGCGCTCGCGGGCGAGGTGGACGAGGTCGAGGGCGTCGGGCAGGTTCAGGGCCAGGGGCTTCTCGGTCAGGACGTGGAGGCCGTGGGTGAGGGCTTCGCGGCTGACGCGGTAGTGGTGGTCGGGCGGGGTGAGGTTGACGACGACGTCGACCGGGGCGAGTGCGAGCGTTTCGTCGAGCGTCGTGGCGAACACGGGGCTCAGTTCGTACCGGTCTGCGAGCGCGCGTGCCGCCTGCTGGTCGGGGTCGGCGAGGGCAGCGATCTCGATGCGGCCGTCCGCGAGCAGGGAGCGGACCCAGCGGCCGGCGATGGCGCCGCAGCCGATCAGCGCGGCCTTCATCATGCCTCCCGCATCGGGTGTTCGCCGGCCCGGTGGCGACGGAGGTGGTCGAGGGCGCGCGTAGCGAGTTCGTCGGGCGAGCCGGTAGTGGTGTCGAGCCGGGCGACGGCGGGGGCGAGCGCGTGGTCGAAGTAGGCGTTGAAGTGCTCGCTGAAGTGCCGGTCGTAGAAGATCGTCGGCATGCCTTTGCGCAGGCGGGCCCGGCGGGCCAGCACGTCCGGCTCGGCGGTGAGGACGATCGTCAGGTCGGGCATCGCCACGGCCCTGCTGGTGACGGCGTGTTGGGCCTGGTCGTCGCAGTCGAAGCCGTTCATCCGGCCGACGGCGTGCGCGTGCGCGAGGAGAGTGTCCACGGTGCGGTCGAGGATCACGTCCCGGCCTCCGGCGAGGGCCCGCTCGGCCCGGGCGAGCCGCAGGTCCTCGACTTGCAGGAACTGAGCGATGTTGGCCAGTTGGTGGTCCGCGGTGAAGGGCTCCGGGGTCGGCAGCCTGGTGGGGTCGGGGCTGGCGTGGAAGTAGCAGGGGATGACGGCGGGCTGGTCGAGGTGAGGGGCGAGCATGGCGGCCAGCGTGGTCTTGCCGACGCAGCTGACGCCCTCGATGCCGAGGATCACGGTGCCTCCCTGTCCTTGGTACGGCGGTTGCTCTTGGGGGCGAGTACCGAGTGCCTGGTGCCGGTGGCGGCCCAGCGGCCGAGGGCGGTCATCGGGCCGATGCTCTTGAGCAGCAGCCCGGCCAGCGTCTCCGCGCTCTGTACGGCGGTCTCCCGCACGGTCAGCGGGCGGCCTTCGGCCCCGGCGAGTTGGCGGACCGGTGCGACGGTGGCCGCCCAGAGCGCGGCCGTGGCCGCTGCCCGGACCGGCAGGCGGGTGCGCGGGCCGAGCGCGAGGGCCAGGCAGGCGGCCGTCGCGGGCGAGACCAGCACCCAGGCCATGCCCCGGTAGGCGCCGGTCCCGAGCGCTGCGGCGTGGTCGAGACGGCTGCCGTGGCCCTGGGCGTGCCAGCGGGCGGCGCACTGCGGGTAGTCGAGGTAGCTCTGGAACCAGCGCTCGCTCTGGGCCAGCAGCTCCGGCAGGTACTCGGCCGCCGGCACGGTGGTGGTGAAGGGGAGGCTGTCGACCGGGACGCCGTCCAGGGTGAGTCGGTAGCCGAAGGCGACGTCGTCGAGGACGGTGAAGTCGGGCAGCCCGCCGACCTGCCGGAAGATGTCGGCACGGACGAGCAGGCCGTGGCCGACGGTCTGGGCCAGGCCCCGCCCGCCTCGCGCTCGGTGGGCGGAGTCGGCGTACCGGCGGAGGTTGGGGATCTCGCGGCGGAGGGTCCAGAGCGTCTGCGCTCGGGCAGCGCCTCGGCACAGGGCTCGCTCCCACCAGGTGCCGGCGGCGCCCTGGGCGGCGAAGCGGGCGGACTGCTGGACGACGCGAGGCAACTCGCCGTGCTCAGCCCGGTGGCGAAACAGGAACGCGGCGGTGCGTTGCAGCAGCTCCGGGCTGGGGCGGGAGTCCACGTCGTAGACGGCGACGAACTCGTCCGCCGAGTCGGCCGCTAGCTGTTCGACCGCGGCGTTCACCTGCGCGGCCTTCCGCCCGGCGCCCTCGTAGTGGACGTGCCGGACCACCGGCTCCCGGAGGCGCGCGATCTCGCTCGCGATGACCTCCGCCGTCGTGGGGAAGGGCAGCAGGGCCTCGGCGGCCGTCGCCAGGGTGAGTGCACGCTCGCCCGTCTTGGCGAGGGCTTCGGCCAGGGCGGACAGCTCGTCCTCGGTCAGTTGCGGGAAGCGCTGGACGGTGAGGTCGGTCGCCGTCGCCCCGGCGAGCCGGCCGACGAGGTGTGCACGTTCGCGTTCCTCGCGCGCCGTGGACACCAGGGTCAGCGTCGAACCCGGGAAGTCGCGCAGGAGCGGTACGAACCACGCCAGCGCGTCGGCGATGTGCTGCTGCTCGCGCAGCACCGGGATGACGAGGTGCAGCACCATCGGCTCCGTCTCCGAGGACGGGGCCGGCTGGTCAACCCGGGCCAGCGTCCGGCGGACCTGCCGTAGCCCGTTCATGTTGCGCGCGGCCACGGCGGCGGTGATCCACCATGACGGCTGCCGCCAGAACGGCTTCCGGCCGTTCACTCGGCTCCTCCCGCGTCGGCGTAGTCGTGGAACAGCCGGTAGGTATCCCGGAGCCGGCCGTCCGGGAAGCCGTCCTGCCAGGGCTTGTCGGGGCCGGCGAAATGCACCAGGGCGGCGGTCTGCTCGTCCTCCAGGAGCTGGGCGAGCGGGCTGTCGGCCTCGGCGTAGTGGACGAACCCGGACTGGGTAGCCTGTGGGGACATGGCGAAGGTGTTCCAACGTCGCTCCAGCCGGTGCCAGTTGTCGTCGACGGCCCAGTTCAGCGCGTCCTGGTCCCAGAACCGGACCTTGTCCGGGTGCTCGGACAGGAACTGCCGCGACCGCTCGAAGACGCCGAGCCGCTGGCAGCGGTCGAGGTCGATGAGCATGACACCGCTGTTGAAGTAGTCCCGGCCGTACGGGACGCCGAGCTGCTCCCAGCCCGGCAACTGGATGCCCCGGCCGACGACTGGGTTCTGCGGGTCTCGCACCGCGCCGATCGGGCGCCCGTCGAGGGACTGCCGCAGCAGCGGGCGCAAGTCTCCGAGCACCAAGGTGTCGGCGTCCAGGTAGAGCAACCGGCGCTCGTCGGGGATGACCTCCGGGATGGCCAGGCGCACGTACACCGCGCCGCTCACCCAGTCGGAGACCGGGTAGCGCGGGTCGGTCATGGGCGCCGGCCGCAGCTCGGTCCGCAGGCCCGTGCGGTCGGCGTCCCGCAGGATCGCCCGCCGGTTGGCGTCGCTGATCTGCTGGTCGAGGACGATCAGGCGAAGCTCGTCGACGGCGCCCGGGTGGGCGGCAGCGATCGAGTGCATCAGCGTCCGCAGCGGGCGGGCGTATCCGTCGTCGATGCCGCAGACGAGTGCGGGCAGCGGGTGGGAGACGGTGTTCACGAGGTGCTCCTTCCGGTGGCGGTGGCCTGGAGGGGGAAGTGCTTCTCGGCCCAGTCGAGGGTCCGGCGCAGGCCGTCGCGCAGGTGGGTGATGGGCTCCCAGCCGAGGTGGGCGCGGGCCAAGGCGATGTCGGGGCAGCGGCGCTTCGGGTCGTCGGCGGGCAGCGGGACGAAGGTGATCGCGGACGAGGAGCCGGCCAGCGCCCGGATCTCCTCGGCGAGCCGGAGCATGGTGATCTCGTGCGGGTTGCCCAGGTTCACCGGGTCGGTGTGGTCCGCCGCGGCGGCGGCGAGGAGTCCCTCGACGGTGTCGGCCACGAAGCACAGGGAGCGGGTCTGGCTGCCGTCGCCGGCCACGGTGATCGGCTCGCCCGCCAGCGCCTGCTGGATGAAGGCGGGCACCGCACGCCCGTCGTCGGCGCGCATCCTCGGCCCGTAGGTGTTGAAGATCCGCACGATGCGGGTGCGGGTCCTGCCGGAACGCTGGAAGCAAGAAGTCAGCGCCTCGGCGTACCGCTTGGCCTCGTCGTAAACGCTGCGGGGTCCGACCGGGTTCACGTTTCCCCAGTACTGCTCGGGCTGCGGGTGGACGAGCGGGTCGCCGTACACCTCGGAGGTCGAGGCGAGCAGGAAACGGGCGTGCTTGGCCTCGGCCAGCTCCAGGGCGTTGAGCGTGCCCATCGCGCCGACCTTCAGGGTGGCCAGCGGGTGGCGGGCGTAGTCGAGCGGCGACGCGGGCGAGGCCAGGTGGAAGACGAAGTCCACCGGCCCGGCCACGTTGAACGGCCGGGTCACGTCGTCGGTCTGGAAACGGAAGCCGCTGGCCGAGCGCAGGCCCGACAGGTTGTCGAGCTGGCCGGTCAGCAGGTTGTCGACGCCGACCACCTCCGCACCCAGATCCACCAGGCGCTCGCACAGGTGCGAGCCGATGAACCCGGCGGCCCCGGTGACGACGGCGATGCGATGGACGAAGGCGCTGGTCACCGCCGTGGCCGGCGGTAGTGCTTGTGGGTGAGACACGGTGCTTCTCCTCCAACTCGTAGGTGGGTGGCGGGCTGAGCACGGCGCCGTGGTTCCTCAGGCCGTCGGTTCCCGGTCCGGGACAGCGCGTGCCGGCGGTGCCGCGAACTGGGGCTCGGCACCGAGCTGGTGCTGGGCCGCGGTCCCGAGCAGTGCGAGCGTGGCGATGTGGCCGAGCCCCCACAGCGCGGTGAGCACGGTCCCCAGCGGGTCACGGTGCGCGCCACGGTGGCGGCCTCGCTGCGGGTTCACGGCTGTGTCCATGGCACGTTCCCCTCCGCTCTCCTCGGACGACGGTCGGTCCAGCGTCACGGCGCGGCAGAGCGTCGCGGAACGTTTCCAGGGGGTTTCTCTCCGAGAGCGCCCCCGTCGCGACGGGTAGCAGTACGCTCACCAACAGGGCCCGAAAAGCCGGGGGTTGAGATGGTCGAAAGCGCACTGGCAGTCCACCCGCTCACCTACCTGCGGCAGTCGCGCGGATGGGGAAAGAACCAGTTCGCTGGCATGATGCGCGACCGCGGCGCCGTGTTGAAGATCCATCTGGCGACCAACCGGACCCTGGTCTGGAAGTGGGAGCAGGGTCAAGAACCTGAGCCGGACGCCCAGTACGTTCTGGCTGACCTCCTCGGCGTCAATCCCCGCACCCTGGTTGCCAATCCGTGGCCGCGGTGGCTTCCTGTCTGGGAGGTGACCGGCGTCACGGCGCCGTGGACAAAGGCCGGTACCGTGGACGTACTGGTGGAACTGGTCAGGAGTGGTCATATGGATCGGCGGGGCTTTCTCACCATCACCGGGGCCGCCATGGCCACCGTCACCGCGAGCTGGGCGTCGGCCTCGCCCGCCTTCGCCTCCGCCCTCAGCGGCGACCAGGTGACCGACTCCATGGTCGACACCCTGGAAGCCCGCGTCGCCACCCTCCAGACCCTGGACGCCCAGATGGGCGGAGCCCGCCTCATCGAGCAGGCCCGCGGCGACCTCGCGATCATCACCACCCTGCTCAAGCAGGGCCGCCACACCGAAGCCGTCGAAGCCCGCCTGTACGGGCTGGCCGCGCAGGTCAACTACATCGCCGGCTGGATGGCCTACGACAGCGGCCTGCGCTCAGCCGGCCAGCAGTACTACCTCGGCGCCCTGCGCGCCGCCAAGACCGTCGGCGACGACGCCCTCGGCGCCTTCCTCCTCGCCGAGATGGGCGTCCACCTCTCCGACAACGGCAACCCCGCCGAACGCGTCGCCCAGGTCGAGACCGCGCTCGCCAACACCCCCTCGACGATGCAGCCCGGTATCCGCAGCTACCTCGAACTCCACCACGCCGAGAGCCTCTCCCGCGACGGCCAGCACCAGAAGGCCGGCTCCGCCCTCAACCGCGCCCACGACCTCTGGTCCAGGAGCGGCGGCGACCAGCTCCCGACCTGGCTCTCCTGGTACGGGGGCGCCCAGCTCAGCTCCACCGAGGGCAAGATCATGCTCCGCGCCGGTCAGGTCGAACGCGCCACCAGTGCACTCGCCTCCTCCATCGACCACGCCGTCCCCCGTGACCAGGCCGTCCGATCCGGCCGCCTCGCCACCGCCCGCCTCGCCGGCAAGGACCTCGACGGCGCCCTCGACGCCGCCAACCGCGGCCTCGGCCTCCTCGAAACCAAGGTCCACTCCGTTCGTGCGGTCAGCCGTCTCACCAAGTTCGACGGCTACCTCAAGCCGCACGCTGCCGAGCCCGCCGTCGCCGAGTTCCGCGAGCGCCTGCGGGCCCTGCCTGCGATGGCGGCGTGACGGTTGTCAGCTCAGCGAGTTGAGGCTGCGCTACGGGGTTGCCAAGCCGCCCAGCGGCGCAGGCCTGCGGGCCCGCTTCGGGTGACCGCGACGACCCTGCTGACGCCGACTGTCCGTGTGCAGATGTCTGCGCATGCTCGGCAGATTCCCGACTGGGGTACCGGGGCGCCCTTGGTCCACTTGGAGTACCAAGCCATTGTGGGCCGCGCATCGGGCTGGGCAGGTGGTTTCTTGCGCTTCAGGTAGTAGCGGACCATCGTGACCGCCGAGTGCATCGAGGACGGGCAGGTCTATTCCCCGTCAAGCCTGGACCTGTTGCAGTTGGGCTCTGCGTCGATCCAACTCAACCAAGGAAGAGTCCGTTGGCAGTCACTCACCGCAACCATCTGATCTACCCGCTACCAGATGAGCGGCGCGGCCGGCCGTCAGCGAGCAGGCTCCAGGCGGGGACCTCACAACACGGCCCTTTATTTGGCGACAGTTGCCGCACTCATGGGAACGTATCCTCGACCGCCTGAGTTGTTACCCCTCGTTTGATCGTTCTCCTTGCGTCGGCTTAGGAGCGACCGGAAACGGGAAGGGGACTCCGGAGACCTCATAGCTACCCAGCCACACTCACAGATCAGAGCGATGACGAGTTGACCCGGTTCGGCACCGGTCGATGGTCGCAACGCTGGGCCACAAGATCTCGACCCGCCGGGTGTCAGTGCTGCATGGGAGCCTTTGAGTACGAGGTCGACGGGATCGAGCGGAGGGCATTGAGATGCACACTTTGCTGGTGCGTGTTCGGCACATAGATCCGCCAGCGCCGTCCGGGTGCCGATGGTGCGGCGAGGAGGAGGTCAACCACGGGCGGCGCTGGGTCGCATCAGTAGGCGTCCATGCGTGGGAGGCACCCACCCGCGAACAACGGCTTAGCAGGATGCGGGCACGCCGTACGCGCAGAACAGATCAGTCTTCCTCGGCCCAGTAGTCCGGTCCTGCAGTAGCCGCGATCTTAACTGCGTCCTTGAAGACGTCCACCAGGGATTTGGGAACGTCTGACGGCTTACGTAGCCGTTGGGCCATCGCAACAACCATCTCATCCTTATGGCGGGGGGCCTGAGTGGAGTGCTCGTACAGCAAGTTGTGGAGCTTCTTGCTGAACTTCCCGTCGAGGCGGAGCGCTTCGATGTCCTGGGATACCCATGGCTTCTCGTCCGCACGGGGCCAGTGTTCGTTCATGGTGTCAGCCCACTGATCGCTGCTGAACACATCCTCCAGCTCGTGCGGGTCACCGATGAACAAGCAGTCAGCCTTCGTGAAGCCCTGCTTGAGCAGGCGGTCGTAGCTGAACTCCTTTTGCTTGTCGCGCGGAGAGTCTGCGTCAACCATGAATACAACGGTTCGCTTGTGTTCCTTAAGAAACTTGGCGAAGTTGAGGGCTCCGTCGTTTCCGCCGCAGGCCCACAGTGCGATGCCGGCGGACTGGATTGGATAGCCGAATGCAAGTTTGAACAGAGTCGGTAGCGCCGCATACTCCGTCGCACCCTCCACGGCCACGAAACACTTCTCGTGGAGTAGAACGCTGTTTCGAAAGCCCAGCGAGGCTGCCATGTTGGACAGGAAACGACGGGTGTGTGCATCGGTGTCGCTGGCGCCAAGCGACTGGACGTACGCACGACCGTCCCGGCTGTTCAGGTGCACGATGTCCTGAATATCCACGCCATCGATCAAGTTGAGCGAGTGGGTAGCTACGATCACCGTGGAGTGCGAGGTCGAGGCCGACGCCTTGATCATCTCCATGATCCGACGCTGGTGGTCGTAGTCAAGGTGCGTGTCGGGCTCGTCGTAGACGATGATCACGTTGGCCTCGACACCCTCTGGGCCTCCGGAGAGAAGCTGCTGGCTGGCTTCCCATAGTGCCAACGTGATGCGCCGAGACCTGCCCGCTCCTGCTGCAGACAACGGCACGGGGTGTTGTCCATGGGCGGATGCGGCCAATGGGACCCGGCTGATGGTGGGCTTGAACTGGATCTGCGGTTCAAGGCTGAACTCATCGAGAGCGCAGCGCTCTTCGACAAGCTTGCGCAAGATCGCGGCGTCCTCCTTAAGCCGCTCCGCGAATTCGGTTTCCAGATCAGTGATCTTCTGGCGGGTGTCTTCGAGGAGGGTGTATTCGCGGAGCTTGGCGGTCAGAATGCCTCGGACCACCGCCTCGGGGGAATCAGCGGAATCACCCTTGAAGTAGAGCAGCTGCGGCAAGGCATCCCGCAGCTGAGGAGGGGCTTCGACCCAGTCCGTGATATGTGCAGCGGAGGCTGCATATTCCTCTAGCAGGTCGTACCAGCTTGCCTTAACGTTTGCCTGATCCTCGCGTAGTTTGAGGTCAAACTCAGTTGCAAGATCGCGCAGCTCTGCGACTTTCAGGGCTGGCAGAGTCCTCAGCTCGAGACGCTCGGGTACACTGGTTTGCCACTCCAGTCGGCTGCCTTGGCCCTCCACGTAACGGCGGCGCACGCTGACAGGAGAGGAAGTGTCCAGTAGCTCGACCTCTGCGTCCGAGAGTTCGAACTTGGCCTCCACAATGACGGTGCGAGGTTCCCCGTCGTCACCGATTGCAGGAAGCGCAGACCTCTCCCTGCCCACCGAAGCAAACCGAGACACGTCACTGTCCTCGATCTGGCGTTCGCCCAGGAGGAACGCAATTGCATCGAGCGTTGCGGTCTTCCCGCAGTCGTTGTGCCCAGTCAGGATGGTCTGCTTGTGAATGGGAATGCCTGGGACGTCGGCGAGGGAGCGGAAGTTGGTCACGCCGAGCTCGACGAGTTGCACGTTGCTCCCTTGTCTCCAGGGCACGACTATTTTGCGCGGTCCACAGCACGCCCTGGAACACGCCCTGCAACCGTGGGATGGGAAGACTCTAGCGCCTAGTGGCACCGGGCCGTCTGGCGATCCGCGCGACCACTGTGCCTCTGAAGATACCGACATGACACGGGACAAGGAGGACCACCTGCCTGGTCCGCCCCTGAGGTCCACCAGCAGGTGCTCGCGCGCGAACAAGGTGAACGGAAGCGATCCGCCAACGCCTGGCCAGCTGAACAGCCGAGTTGTGGATCTCGCATGCAAGGTCGACGCCCTGTGCAGGAGAATGCACCGACGAACTCGCCGGTCGGGACGGAGACTCCATGGGCGCACCACCGAAGATGTCCGCGCGAGCGGCCTTCGACCTGAACATGCAGGACGCCGAGATGCTGGTGGAGCTTGCCAAGCTGCTGAGTAACCAGCGGACCTACCGCATGCGGCGCGAGCTTCGAGAACGACTCGGTAGCGCGCTGTCTTTCCCCCAGAAGCACTGGGCCGATCTGGAGTGCCTCGAAAACGACCGGGTCTTCGTCACCTTCAAGCCAGGACACGCCGAGTGGCGCGAGCGCCTTGAGGAGCCGAATCTCCGCCCGTTGCTCCGGCAGTCCCTGGTTGCCGCATGTGCGGCCATTGAGACCTTCTGTGCCGACCGCGTCATGGAGCTGTACCCGGCGGCGATAAAGCAGGACCCGCCGCCAAGTCGGCTGCTGGAGTTGTCACTCACGGTCGATGACTACCTAACGATCAAGAAGAAGTACACCAAGACCGGCTGGGGTCTTCGGCAGGTCGTCGAGCTCGAAGTGCGACAGCGGGCGAGTCCTGCGCCGGCGCAGATCGGAACGCTCTTCTCGCTCGTGGGCAAGAGCAAGCTCTTCCCCGAGATCGACAAGATCCGCAAGGTCGGGAAGGGCACCTCGACCACAGAACTGGAACGGATCGTTGAGCGACGCAACCTCATCGCACACACCGGTGATCGAAGCGGACGAGGCCGGGCTCCGATCTCCGTTGCCGAGGTCGAAGCCGACCTGGCCATCATCAAGGCGATCATCGGTGCCCTGGACCAGCTGACCACGGTCTGAGCCGAGCCGAGATTTTCAGTGCGCTCGGCAACACCAACGCTCCCAGAACCTCCAGGCCAGGACGCCGATGCTCGAACAAGAAGTCACTGCCATGGCCAGTTGGTCGGGATGGGTCCCGCTGATCGGCGCCGAGGTTCCGAGGCTGCCGGGTGTCTACTTGGTCCGGCAGGGTGAGAGCGGCCTGCTGGTGTACGCGGGCCTGGCCGGGGAGCGCCAGGGCGAGGGGCTGCGCGGTCGACTGCGGAGATACACCAGCGGCAAGGCGCTGGCCTCCGGGCTCGGCGAGGCGGTTTTCGACCGGGCACTGGCCGACGCGACCTGGCTGCGTGAGCGCCTGGAGGAGGCCGAAGACGGTCGGCCGATGCGAGCGACGCGATGGGGCAAGGCCGCCCTGGCGTGGGCTGACCTCCACGTCTGTTGAGCTATCACCGAGAGTGGCGCGGAAGCCGAGGTCCTGGAAAGAAGAGTGCTGGCGGTGGAGGCCGTGGACTGGTGGAATCGCGCCCGTTGAGCAAGGTCGAGGGCTGCCACCCGAGTGCCCGGGTGGCAGCCCTCAACTTGTCGGCTGTCAGCCAGCAGCGGTTCCATCGGTTGCTTCGCTTTCCGGCGGAGCGGCGGAGCGTCCGGCCTACCCGAGCGGGGTGTTGGCGCCAATGAGGTCTTCGATAGGCCGTCCCTGTAGCCGTCGTCGTACCGGTCGTCGGCATCGAAGAGTTCGGCCTGGGTGACGAGCGAGTTGTCCCGGTCATTGCGGGCGGTAGCACGCATCCCGCCGGAGGAGGCGCGGGAACGGTCGAGGTGGGTGCCGACGGGGTACACGGCCCACACCAGCTTGCGATTCGGCTGCGGCCGTTGGTAGTTCGACATGACGGAACTGTAGGGGGCCGCACAGACAGCGCGGCGGTAAAGGCAGCTGCACGAGATCAGCGGCGGTGGCGCCGGGGCCGATGAGGTGTCGGCCAGGCTCGGGCTTGATGATCGCTGGCAGGCGCGGCGGGTAGGAGAACAGCCCGCATCGGCACTCAGGCAGACGGTCTCAGGGTCAGATCGGCTGCAAAGAGCTATCTCGTCACCAGGGCACGCCGACTCGTCGAACCGCTGCAAGAAGCCTTGGAAGGCATCCCACAAGACATGGGGCAGAGTGTGCTTTTAGCTGGCTGTGACCAAGCTGTCCGTGTCGTCATCAACACCGCCGATCAGTTCAGCAGCGAGCCTCGCCCGTCCGACCACACGCAGGCCGAGCATCTGTGGGCCGCAGCCTGGCTCAACCTGAACCGTGTAACCCTGCGCGCGCTTGGCATGTGGCTCGGCCATTCCCGACACGCCCCCACCGACTCCGGGACCACACGGTTCGCCCGGCGGGCAATCGCAACAGCAACCCGCGAATTCCAGGCTTCCGGACAAGTTCGTGCCCTGCCCATGGCGGTGCCTGTGCGTGCACAACTGGCCGCAGTCCTGGCCACCGCGCACTACGTACACCAGCGATCGTGACCGCCTCGGCATGAACGCCTATGCGGCAGGCTAGCTAGCGGTGGCCAGCCCACCCAGGTTCAGGCTGACGGTCCTCCCGGCGTGCAGGGCCGCTCTGGCTCGGGCCGCTCCGCTGCGGGTGGCCGCCTCACCCCCGCCGACGGAGACCGTTCGCGTGCCGAGGCCCGCGCATACCCGGCAAATGCCCGCGTGGAGCACCGGGTCGTGGCACTTGGTGCACTCGGCGTACCGAGCCGCTGCGGGCCTCACGGCAGGTCGGAGGGGTGGCATCTTGCGTTCCAGGCGGTAACGGAGCACCGCGACCGGCGAGTGCACCGGGGTGGGCAGGCCGGGCAGTAGGGCCTGGGCGAGGTCGGCCTGGGTCGCGCCGCGCTCCAGCCACCGCGCGACGAGGGGTGCGAGCTCCTCGGCTTCGGTCTGGCCGAGCCGCAGGCGCGGTTCGGGGCGGATCACCCGGAACAGGGTGGCGACCGCCTCGCGGACCTGCTCGTCTTGTACCGCCACGGGCTGCTCGGCGGTCTTCTCCTCGTGGTCTTCCGCCCGTCCTCCCGTCCTCGCCTGCGGCTCGTTGGCGAGGACCGGCTCGTCGGCCTGCTCGGCGGGGAGGGAGGGTTCTTTCACCAGGTCCTTTACAAGGGCGTCAGCACCGCCGGTGGTCGCTTCACCGGAGACCGGACGGGTGGCACCCGGCAGCACCGTGAGCTGCGGGGTGTCGTAGACGTGGGTCTCGGTACGGATCGTGCCGTCGGGCATGCGGATCTTCTCGACCCGGTAGAAGCCGGCCTCGGCCAGCTCCTTCAGGGCCTTGCGGATCGCGCCGCGCCCCTGAGGGCTGGTGTCGGCCATGCGCCGGCCGTCTTCGCGCCAGCCGTCCGGGCGGGAGAGGAGATCGGCGAGCAGGCCGCGGGCGGTGTAGGAGAGCCGTCGGTACTGCAGGACAGCGTTGGGCAGCACGGTGAAATTGCGCACGTGGGCGCTACGATGGACACGCATCGGGAGTGATAGCTCCTGTTGCCGGACCCCGGGGTGTTGGTAGCACCGCCGGGGTCGCCTATTTTCGGTTGGACCACGGAACGTAGCACACGTATGGCCGGAAGATCCAAGGACCGTGAGCGATCGCGATCACACTCTGCGGCCAGTGACGGCAGGTGAGTTGGTCCGTCGGGCCGGACTGGCTTCCGCAGGAGGCCGCCACCAGTTGGTGGCGGCCTCGGGCCGGTCATTCCAGGTTCCACACCGTTCCCGCGAGCAGCCCGTCGAAGCCGAGTCCGCGGTACATCTGCTCGAACGACTCCCACTCCTGGTGGCCCCCGGTGTCGTCCCGGGCTGTGGTGACGTCGGCGGTCTCCAGGTCGTGCTCGCGCCACTCGTGGGCGCATCGTCAGCGCACGAAGACCATGTCGGGTTGGACGTGGATAAGGAGCCAGTCGCGGGCGGCGTTGCACATGGCACAGGTGATGGTGATGCCGCGGGGGTTGAGGGGTGCGGGGTGGGGGACGGCGAGGACGACGTTGCGGTGGGGGTTGCGGTCGGCGTCGGCGGGGTTGGTCAAGTGCGGTGCCCTTCCGTGGTGTGACGGGTTCAAGCACCACACGACGACGGAGGGGCTGAGATGCTTCCCGATCGCGCAGGAAGACATCAAATCGACACCCTGGCCGGGCAGGTACCCTGCCAGGGCGAGGTGGAGGGTCAGCTCTTGATGAGGGCGATGCGCTGGGCAGGGGTGAGGGCGTCGGAGAGGCGCGCGAACTCGGCGCGGTCCTGGTCGGTCATGGCGGCGAGGAGGTCAGTGCTGTCGGCGTCGTAGTCGGGGATCGCGATCCAGTACCGGTAGGTGAGGACGCGGAGGGCGTCCATCGGGTCGACGAGGTCGCGCTTGAGCAGGAGCTTGTACACGTCGAAGAGGGCTTCGAGCTCTTCCTCCCCGGCGGCTTCGGCGATGGCCTGCTCGGGCTCGCTGAACGGTCGGCCGTCCTGGTGGGACCAGGTGTCGGTGTCGTCGCGGTACACGAAGTCGGCGTCGAACAGCAGCTTCATGATGTTCCGGCTGACGAAGGTGGTGGTGTCGGTCACGGGTGTCCTTTGCGGTGGGGGATGGGGGCTGGGTGTGGTCCTGCTGGCGGTGGTGCTCGACGTCCGGCGGTGGGCGGGCGACCGGGGGCGTGGCCCGCAGGCGTGGGCTGCGGTGGCCGCTCCGCAGCGGCCTGGGCTGGCCCCGGGAAGGTGTGGCGCCAGGGGCTGAGGAGGCTCCTCCTGCGAGACGGGCTGGCCCTGGAGCTTCAGCGCCTGCGGTGCTGTGGGCGGGTGTCGGGCCGAGACGAAGGCGCGGGCGTGGGCTGTGCCGTGTTGCGGCTGGGGGTGGTGAGCCTGGTGGTGCGCAGGCGGGCAGCATCGGCAGCGCGGTTGGGTTTGGGGTTGCGGCTGGTGTGCTGGATGCGGCCGAGGATGACCTTGGCGGGTTGGCGGGCTGTGCCGAGTTCGCGGCGGGCGGCTGCCTCGGCGAGGAGTTGGCGGGGCTGGTGACCGCCGGCTTCGGCGTCGGCGAGAGCGGTGGCGAGGGCGGGCCAGGTGGGGTCGGCGAGGATGCGTGCGGCGTGGTCGGGGACGGCGGCGCGCAGGTCGTGGGCGAGGTCGTTGATCGTCTCCTGGGCGGGCTGGCGGTGGGTGAGGGCGGAGAGGTGTTCGGCGGCGGCCTGGTCGTAGGCGGCCTGCAGGTGCTGGACGGCGAGGTCGGCGGCGTGGGCCTGCTGGTGGTGGCCATGGGCCTGGTGCCAGCGGCCGGCGAGGACCGCCGCCCAGACGAGCGCGGCGATCAGGGCGGCGAGGGCGCTGCCGCTGGGCCCGTCGGCGGCGTGGAGGATGTCGCGGGCGGCCCGTCGCAGGTCGGCGGCGGCCTGGTGGTCGGCGCGCACCCGGGAGCGCTGGGCACGGGCGTAGGCGCGGGTGGCGGCTCGTAGTTCGGCGCGCAGCTCGTGGGGTGCGGCTTGGGTGGTGGCGTTGATGATGTCGCCGAGGGCGGTGATCTGGGCCTGCGCGAGGGCGTCGGTCCCGCTGTTGCCGTCGGGTTCGGCGAGGTGGAGGGCGTCGAGAGTGTCGGTGGTGCGTTGCCAGCTGGTGCTGTGGCGGTGGCGGCGGGCGGTGGGGTGTTCCTCCGGGGTGCTGGTGGCCAGGAGCGCTTGGAGCTTGGGCAGGGAGAGGTCGGGGGCGATCTTGCTGCCGGAGAGGTAGTTGGGTGTGCCGTCGGCCTTGAGGTCGCCGGGGCGGGCGACGGAGTAGCCCTTCAGGTCGCCGGAGGGCAGTCGGCGGATGTTGACCTCGACGCCGTCGGTTTGTAGGTAGGCGAGGAACTCCTCGATGTCGGCGGCGTGGGGGATGGCGTCGCGGATGCGGTCTTCGAGCCAGGCGCGGCTGGTCTGCTTCCAGCCGAGGCGTTGGGCTTTGTGTATCTCGGCCTGGGTAGGGCGTTTGGCGGCGGTGCCGTCGCCGGGCTTGAGTTGGCGCAGGCCGTAGTCCTTCTCGATCTGGCGGCAGGCGTCGGCGGCGCGTCGCCCGCTGCCGTGGAGTTTGGGGCGGCGGCCGTCCTCGCGGACGGTGGTGGCGACGATGTGGATGTGGTCGTCGGCGTGGCGTACGGCGATCCAGCGGCAGGCGAGGTCGTCGCCGTCGGGCGCGATGCCGGCTGCCTGCACGATCCGGTGGGCGATGTCGGCCCACTCGGTGTCGGAGAGGTGGCGGTCCTCGGGAGCGGCGCGGACGGGGCAGTGCCAGACGTGGTTGGTGAGCTTGAGGCCGACTTCGCTGTTGCGCAGGTGGACTGGCTCGTCGAGGTAGCGGGCGAGCTGGGTGAGGGGCGACTGTTCCTCGCGGCCGGGGTCGGGCATGGCGAGCATCGCGAAGCCGGCGACGATGTGCGGGTCGTGGTGTTCGTCCTGGCGCCCGGGGCCGTAGAGGTAGGCGAGCAGGCCGCGGGTGTTGGAGCCGGGGTCCTTGATGGCGGCGATCACGGGTGGGTGGAGGACTCCTGGGTGACGGACGGGCGGAAGGCGTGGGCGATCTCGGTCTGGAGGCGGAGCAGTTGGTCGATGGTCCGGGGGCTGTGGGCCGGCCGGTCGTAGCCGCCGTTGTCGGCGCGGGCGATCTGGTTGAGGTTGTTGCCCAGCCGGTCGTGCTTGCGCAGGAAGACCGAGCGGAAGTGGTGTGTGGCCCGCCGCTCCTCGGCGAGGGGCAGGTCGATGAAGAACCGGCCGTCGATGAACGCCATGACGACGTCGGCCGCGAAACCGGACACGCCGTTGTAGCCGTGGGCGAGAGCAGCTGCTTGCAGCCTGGCGTGCTCGTCGGGCCTGAACCGCAGCGGTCCGACGCGCTCCTCGCGCTTGACGCCTTCGAAGCGGCGGTTGCGCGGCTCGGCTCCGCCGGCTTCGGTGGGGCTGTTGTAGCGGTGGTGGTCGGTGAGGATCGTCGTCTGGACGCTGTGGAGTTCGTCCGGTTCGGGGCCGCCCTCGGCCTTGAACCCCTGGCCCGGCGCGCCCTCGCGCCGGGACCGCTCCGCCACCCCTGGGGCGGAGCCTCCCCGTGTCCGGCCGCGAGTCGGACTCGGGGTACTACTGGCTCCGCCAGGGGCATCCGGGCCGAACGCCCGCCGCAGGTCGCGGGCGAACGTGGGCGAGTCGAGGAGCGCTTCCAGGCCGGCATCGGGGCCGTCGGCGCGCTCGGGGCCGTGCTGGTGATCGGTCAGGGAGTGTCTCCTGGGTCTTCGGGCGGATCGGCCATGCGAGCAAGGTGCGGACGGACCGCAAGGAGGACGGTCCGGTCCGGTCCGTGAGTGGACCGTCGGACCGAGCGGTCCGGTCCACCGGTCCGCTTGGTCGGTGAGCGGATTTCGGTCCCCCGGTTCGGCGGACCCCGTTCCGGACGGTCCGGTCCGCTGGCGCGGTCCGTCAGCGAATGGTCGGCAGATCTCGGTCCGCCGGTCCGCCGGTCCGTCCGTCCGGACCGTCCGGACCGTCCGGGACCGGACCGGACCGGACCGGTCTGGTCCCGGACCGTCAACGGACCGGCGTGCCGGTCCGCGCAGAGCGGCCGGATGGTCCGGACAGCCCGATGGCCGGGTCTGCGCGGGAGACGGTCCGACAGCTTCCGGACCGTGCGTTCGGACAGGACGCCGGACACCGGACCGGTCCAAGTCCGCAAGCCTCGGACACCGGTCCGGTCCGGGCGGTCCGCAAGCCTGCGGGCGGCGGACCGTCCGGTCCGGTGGGGTTGAGTGCCGCGGTCCGTTTCATCCGTCTCGTGTGCCGAAGTCCATTGCCACGACTGGCCTGTGCGGCTGGTCGCTCCGTCCCGCTGCCGTCCTGGTCCGGTCCGGTTGTACCGGACCAGGAGCGGACCGGTCGGTTCGCCCGGCTTGTGCTCGGCGGCCGTGCGGACGGCTCGCGGAAGGGTGCCGTCCCGGTGGTGGGCGTGCGGCAGAGCGGATGCGACGTCGGTGACGGCATCTACCGCACCCGGGGGTCGGGGTCAGCCGGCCGGGGCGCGCTGGGGGAGCGGGTGGATCCTGGGGCAGTAGCGGCGCCAGGAGTCGGCGAACTTGTTGAAGGTGTAGCCCTTGCGCTGGGTGCCGTCGGGCAGGCGGATGTTGGCCGAGGAGATCCGGTAGTCCTTGAGCAGCCCGGCCAGCCCGCGGGCGGTGAGGCCACCGCGCCCGTGCTCGGCCCACGGCGCCTCGGGGTCGTCGTTGAGCGCCGCGAGGATCGCCGTGGTGGGCAGGGTGTCCGTGTCGCCGTGGGTGAAGAAGATCCGGCGGATGTCGGCGAGGATCCGCGCGCCGCCGCAGCTGTCCTCCTCGATCTCCTCCTCGGCCGCGACCATCTGGACGCACGCCCGGCGGGCGCGGTCCGGCCACGAGTCGCCGGCGAGGTCGGCGACGGCCACCAGGGGTTCCCAGGTGTCGGCGGCGCGGTCCTCGACCGGCATGTCCGGGTGCAGGGCCTCGGCCTTTTCCCGCACGCGGGAGGCCCAGAGGGCGAGCTTGGCGCGGGTCGCCCGCAGCAGGACGCCGTCGCGGCGGTCCCGCAGCGGGGCGACGACCTCGCCGTCGGCACGGCGGCGCATGCGGATCACGATCGACCGGTCCATGATCGTGTCGGGCAGGTCGCCGATCCCGGCGAGGGCGGCCATGGCGAAGGTGTCGAACTCGCGGGCCTGGTGGTCGTTGCCGACCGACCGGGTGACGGGCCGGTTGCGCTGGTGGCCGGCGTTCAGCAGGCCGCGCAGGCCCTCGTTCATCTCGGCCGTGCGGGGGTTGCCGAAGAGGGTGTCGACCTCGTCGACCAGCAGGGTCCTGGGCCGGTCGCTGAGCGAACGGTAGATCGCCGCCGCACTGGTGTTGACCGTGATCAGGGGATCGTGGACGGTCTCGACCAGGATGTCGAGCAGGCGGGACTTCCCGCACCGCCGAGCCGGAGCCACGATCGCCAGACGCGGCGCGTGGTGCCACACCGCCTGCAGGTGCGTCGCGGCGACCCACAGCGTGACCGCGTCCAGCGCCTCGGCGGAGGGCAGGACCGCGTACCGGCGGATGTGGTCACGCAGTTCGGCCAGCAGAACGGCACCCGGCGACTCGGACGTGCTCGGCGGCGTGTCGATGGCCCGAAGGACGTCCGTCGCGGCGCCGTCCGCGGTCGGGATCTTCACGGCGGCGTCGGCGACGAGGGGGTTGGACATAGGGGTGATGGTGAGGCTCCAGGTCGGGCACGCGGCGGGGGTGCCGGGCGCCGGCGGTAGGGGGCGGAAACGGGATGGAGGGTGAAGGGCGGTTGGGTCAGGCGGCCTGGTCGGCGCTCTGGTCGTCCAGCCAGGCTTCCACCTCCGCCCAGCGGTAGCGCAGGTGCCGGCCGACCTTGATCGCCACGGGCCCCTGGCCGCGGTGTCGCCACGCGTACACGGTCCCGAGCGGTACTCCGAGGTAGGCGGCGAGTTCCTCCGCGGTGGCCAGCGGGCGGCGATCGGGGGTGGTGGCACGGAAGGTCGTGGGCAAGAGGTCTCCAGCAGGCAGGGGATAGGGGAGTGAGGGCGCGCCGAGGGGCCCCTGGGAAAGGGGTCGCTCTGCGCGGTGAGGGAAGTCTCCACGCAACCCGACTCGGAACCTAAAACGGCTCCAGGTGGATCGATGGACCTGCCCGGCGAGAAGCGAAGCGTCGCGACCTCGCTGGGCGGCGATAACGAACGTAAGGCCCGCCATATCTCCCCGGCAAGGAACTCGAGAAAATCCATCAAAAGATCTTGATCGCCCTGTCGGAGGTGGCCTTGATCGGGCAACTTGCCAGGTCAGAGTGCATCGCGTTCGCAAGTGGACATCTCGCTCGCCCTTGAGCGGCGGTGAGCGCTCATGGGCGCCAGCGAGCTCGGGACTATCCGGCACTATCGAGCACGAACTGGCACTCAAGCGCCTCTCCGGGAATCTCCCATTTGACAAAACGGGTGCGGTCGATAAACATCCAACACCCGCCCCGAGGGGCGCTTCCGCGAGCGTCCCGAATCCGCGGCTCACCTGGCGCCACAGCCGTCGCGCCACCACTTCCACCCGACCGCCGGCCACAGGCCGTGCCTCCGCATGCCCCCGACCAAAGGAGCCGAATGGCGACCGTCTACGACACCTGGCACAAGACCTATCCCCGCCCGACCGACAAGCCCTGCCGCGAGCACAAGGGCAAGTACCCCACTGCCGACCACGGCAAGGGCAAGCGCTGGCAGGTCCGATACCGAGACCCCCAGGGCGCACAGAAGAAGGAGGACTTCGAGCTCAAGACCAAGGCGGATAGCCGTGTCGCCGAGCTCAAGGCGGCCCTGGACGATGGCACGTACATCGACCCCGCGGCGACCAGGATCACCCTCGGCGCGTACGCCACGAAGTGGTTCAAGAACAACACTGCGGGCCCGACGACGGAGGTTCGCTACGAGGGTGTTGTCCGGAACCACATCGTCGGGCGCCTCGGCCACCACGAGATGCGGGTGTTCAACGACCCCGAGCCGGTTCGCGCCTGGATCAGGGAGCTACTGGAGGTGCCGCTGGCGGCTTCTACGATCGGTGGCATCGGCGACGTGCTCAGCAGCATCTTCGACGCCGCCGTCGACTCGGGCATCCTGAGGCGCAACCCGTGCAAGGCGTCCTCCGTGTCGTGGCCGAAGGTCCCGCCGAAGCCCGTTGTGCCGTGGACCCGCGAGCGGGTGCTGGCGGTCCTGGAGGGACTCCCCGAGAGCTTCCGCGCCGGCGGCGCGGTGGGTGTCGGATGCGGCCTCCGTCAGGGCGAGATCTTCGCGTTGACGGAGGATGACATCGACTTCGAGGGTGGCTGGTTGCACGTGAACCACCAGATCCGCTTCGTCGGCTCGAAGATGGTGTTCGCACTGCCGAAGGGCGACAAGATCCGCTCCGTGCCGCTGTCGCCGGCCACGGCCACGGCTCTTCGGGCCCACCTCGCGGTGTTCAAGCCGATGCCCGCGACGCTGCCGTGGCACAAGCCCGACGGCAAGCCGAAGACCCTCAAGCTGCTCTTCGTGGACGCCAAGGGGAAGCCCCACAACCGGAGTGTCTTCAACCAGGGCCTCTGGAAGCGCGCCCTGGTGCACGCCGGTGTCATCCCGGCCCGCACGAGCGGTTCGCAGTACTTCGAGGCGGCACCCGATGACGGCATGCACGCCCTCCGTCACACGTACGCCTCGGCCCAGCTCGAAGGCGGCACCAGCATCAAGGCCCTCGCGGTCTACCTCGGCCACTCGGACCCCGGCTTCACGCTCCGGACCTATACCCACCTCATGCCGAGCAGCGAGGGGCGCGCCCGCTCGGCCACCGACGACTTCCTCCTCGGTGAGGCCGGGCAGGAGCGCCGACAGGGCACTTCCGGGCCCGTGTGCCCTGGATGTGCCCTGGCGGCCTGACGGCACCTTTCGGGTGCCCGCCCCGTAGCCCGTTGACGAGCGCTCAGAAGCGGGCGGACCCGCAGGTCAGGGCCAGACCAGGCAGTAGAGCTGGTGGCCCGCGTCGTGCAGGCGGTTGGCGAAGTCCTGCCACTCGTGCAGCATCTGGTAGATCACGAAGGCGTCCCGGGGGCCGCGGCGGTCGGGCACGGTGGACCAGATGAACGCGGCGGCGCCGAGCTCCATCTCGTCGGCCGTGCGGAGCGGCTCGACGACGGTCTGCGGGAGCTGGACGACGGCGTAGTCGGGGTGCAGGACGACCAGTTCCAGCGGGGGGACCTGGTGCAGCGGGACGCCCTGGATGCCGGTGAGGACCATGGCGCTCATGGTCTCCGGCTTGATCTTGGTGGAGAGGTGGCCGTTGGGGGAGCCGCTGGTCTCCATCAGGTCGCCGAGCCGTCCGAGCGAGCCGAGCTCGCCCGCGTCCAGGCCGAGCCCGCCGGGGCCGAGCGCGGTGGGAACTCTGGCGGCGGTGGCGCGGTCGGGCGCCCCGAAGTACTTGTAGGTGACCCCCACCCGGCCCTCACCCCGCCTTCCCCTGCCGGCTCCCGTACCCCCGCCCGCGGCCCGAGCGGACCTGCGGGAACCACCCACGGCCTCGTCGGAGCCGTCCTGCGCCTCGGACACTCGGACCATCCTCACCGGAATTCGCCGGACTCGACAGACCCCCACACGCTCGGTGTCCCCCGAACGTGCCCTTTACCCGTCTCGCGCTGCCGTACACAGTCTGACCGCCAGGTCAGCCGGTTCGGTCACCGGGTCCGTTCGCGGGGAAGCCCCGCCGAGGACCCCGATGGCCCCGGGTTGGTCCGGCAGCGACAGCCGGTAGTACGGATAACCGTACCTCTGGTCGGCCCCGCCGAACGGCAACAGCACACGGATCATCGTTCCAGATGATCGGCTCGGATATGCGGAGGTGAAGGACACGATTTGAGAGCATGTCCGGGTAACCCGACCCGAGGACGCAGTCGATGAGCGAGCCGATGAACGAATTGAAAAGCTACCCGTACGAAGCACCCCGGTCCCAGTCGCTGTTCGAACGGGCCACCGTGGTCACGCCGGGTGGCGTGAACTCGCCGGTGCGCGCCTTCAAGGCGGTCGGCGGAACCCCGCGGTTCATGGTGTCCGGCAGCGGGCCGTACCTGACCGACGTGGACGGGCGCGAGTACGTCGACCTGGTGTGTTCCTGGGGTCCGATGATCCTCGGGCACGCGCACCCGGCCGTCGTCGACGCCGTCCGGCAGGCGGTCGGCCGCGGCACCTCGTTCGGCACGCCCGGTGCGGGCGAGGTCGAGCTGGCGGAGGAGATCGTCGCCCGGGTCGCCCCGGTCGAGCAGGTCCGGCTGGTGTCGAGCGGCACCGAGGCGACCATGTCGGCGATCCGGCTGGCCCGCGGGTTCACCGGCCGCGCCAAGATCGTGAAGTTCGCCGGCTGTTACCACGGTCACGTGGACGCGCTGCTCGCCGCCGCCGGTTCCGGTGTGGCGACGTTCGGCCTGCCCGACACGCCCGGCGTCACGGGCGCCCAGGCGGGCGACACGATCGTGCTGCCGTACAACGACCTGGAGGCCGTCCGCGCCGCGTTCGCCGCCAACCCCGGCGAGATCGCCTGCGTGATCACCGAGGCCTCGCCCGGCAACATGGGCGTCGTCCCGCCGCTGCCCGGCTTCAACCGCGGCCTGGCCGAGCTCTGCCGGAGCAACGGCGCGCTGTTCGTCTCGGACGAGGTGATGACCGGCTTCCGCGTCTCCAGGGCGGGCTGGTACGGGCTGGAGGCCGCCCACGAGGGCTGGGCGCCGGACCTCCTCACCTTCGGCAAGGTGATGGGCGGCGGCTTCCCGGCGGCGGCCTTCGGCGGCCGCGCCGACGTGATGGCGTACCTGGCCCCGGCCGGTCCGGTCTACCAGGCGGGCACCCTGTCCGGTAACCCGATCGCCACCGCGGCCGGCCTGGCCCAGCTGCGCGGCTGCACCGACGAGGTGTACGCCACCGTGGACCGGGTCTCCGCCGAGATCTCCGGCCTGGTGTCCGACGCGCTCTCCAAGGAGGGCGTCACGCACCGGCTGCAGACCGCCGGGAACATGTTCTCGGTGTTCTTCACCGACGAGCAGGTCACCAACTACGACGAGGCCAGGCGCCAGCAGGCGTACCGCTTCAACGGCTTCTTCCACGCGATGCTGAGCCAGGGCGTCTACCTGCCGCCGTCGGCCTTCGAGTCGTGGTTCGTCTCGGCGTCCCACGACGCCCGGGCGATCGAGCGGATCGCGGCCGCCCTGCCCGCCGCCGCCCGCGCCGCCGCCGAGGCCCGGCCCGCGTGACCGCCCGCCGCCGGCCCGCCGTCGCCGGCGGCTCCCACCGCCGCCAGTACCGAGGAGACCCAGAGCAGTGAGTGCCAAAGAGACCACCGTCGTCCACCTGATGCGGCACGGCGAGGTGCACAACCCGGAGGGCGTGCTGTACGGCCGCCTGCCCGGCTACCACCTGTCCGAGCTGGGCCGGCAGATGGCCGACCGGGTCGCCGAGCACCTGGCCGACCGGGACATCACCCACGTGGTGGCCTCCCCGCTGGAGCGGGCCCAGGAGACCGCCGCGCCGATCGCGAAGCTGCACGGCCTGGACGTGGCCGTCGACGGCGGGCTGATCGAGGCGGACAACATCTTCCAGGGCAAGACCTTCGGCGTCGGTGACGGTTCGCTGCGCAACCCGGCGTACTGGCGGTACCTGACCAACCCGTTCAAGCCGTCCTGGGGCGAGCCGTACATCGAGCAGGTGGTCCGGATGATGGGCGCCCTGGCCAAGGCCCGGGACGCCGCGCGTGGGCACGAGGCGGTCTGCGTCAGCCACCAGCTGCCGATCTGGATCGTCCGCTCCTTCGCGGAGCGCCGCCGGCTGTGGCACGACCCGCGCAACCGGCAGTGCTCGCTGGCCTCGCTGACCAGCTTCACCTACGAGGACGACCGGATCGTCTCGATCGGCTACCGCGAACCCGCCCGCGATCTGCTGCCGGCCCACCTGGTCGGTAAGGGCGGCGACAAGCCGGTCGGCAAGAGCTTCGGGGCGTAGCTCACACCCGGTGGCCGAAACTCCGGCCGTTTTGACCGGATTAAGCGGGTCATAAGTACAAGAACCGCAGGTCACGGGGGGTCCGACACGCAACCTCGGACCCCCCGAAACCTGCCCGAAGTCCCATGCGAAACTTTTCACATGTCTGGGACGCACCCCCGCCGCCACCGCCTCGCCGCCACCGCCGGCGCGGCCGCCCTGCTCGCCCTGGCCGGCTGCAGCTCCTCCGGGAGCAGCAGCGAGGCCCAGGCCGGGTTCATCGCCGGCAAGGGCGGTATCGACACCGCCGAGGTCAGCGTGCGCAACACCGCCCCGGACATCTCCGGAGCGGGTCTGGACGGCGGCGACCTGAAGCTGTCGGACTACCGCGGCAAGGTCGTGGTGCTCAACATCTGGGGCTCCTGGTGCGGCCCCTGCCGGGCCGAGGCGAAGAACCTCCAGGAGGTCTACCAGGCCCACCAGGCGGACGGCGTGCAGTTCCTGGGCATCAACACCCGGGACACCGACCCGGCCAACGCCGTCCGGTTCGAGCAGGAGAAGGGCATCACCTTCCCGAGCATCTACGACCCGGCCGGCACCGAGATCCTCAAGTTCCCCAAGGGCACCCTCAACCCGTCGGCGATCCCGACCACCATCGTGGTCGACCGCCAGGGCCGGCTGGCCGCCCGCTCGCTGCACCCGCTCTCCACCGAGGACCTCGAAGCGATGCTGAAGCCGGTCCTCGCGGAGCAGCAGTGAGCACCGGGCTGCTCGCCGCCGCCTACACCAACGAGACGGTCTCCAGCGGCGCCCTGCTGCTCGCCACCCCGATCGCCCTGGCGGCCGGGCTGGTCTCCTTCTTCTCCCCGTGCGTCCTGCCGCTGCTGCCCGGCTACCTGAGCTACGTCACCGGCTTCTCCGCCGCCGACCTGTCGGCCGCGCGGGGCGGCCGGCGCGGCCGGATGCTGCTCGGGGTCGGCCTGTTCGTGCTCGGCTTCAGTGCCGTGTTCATCTCGATGGGCGCGCTGTTCGGCCACTTCGGCCAGACCATGAAGGACCACCAGACGGTGATCCGGACGGTGCTCGGCGCGCTGACCGTCCTGATGGGCCTGGCCTTCATGGGCCTGATGCCCGGCTTCGCCATGCGCGAGCTGCGCCTGCACAGCCGCCCGGCCGTCGGCCTGGCCGGCGCGCCGCTGCTGGGCGTGGTCTTCGGGCTGGGCTGGACGCCGTGCCTCGGCCCGACCCTCTCCTCCATCCAGGGGCTGGCCTTCAACGAGGCGAGCGCCGGGCGCGGGGCGTTCCTGACGGCGGTCTACTGCCTCGGGCTGGGCGTACCGTTCATCCTGGCCGCCCTGGCGTTCCGTCGGACGCTGGGGGCGTTCGGCTGGGTCAAGAACCACTACCAGCTGGTCACCCGGATCGGCGGCGGCATGCTCGTCGCGGTCGGCGTCCTGCTGGTGACCGGCGTCTGGGACACCCTGGTGAACCAGCTCCAGTACGCGACCGCCGACTTCTCGATCGGAATCTGACCGTGAGCGACACCCGGACCGGGCCTCCCGCGCCCGCCGACGAGACCGCCGAGCGGGACGCCGAGCGCCTCACCAGCGCCCCGGCCGACCCCGGCACCCCGGACGGCGCGCCGGCCGGCATCGGGGTGATCGGCTGGGCGCGCTGGACGTGGCGCCAGCTGACCTCGATGCGGGTCGCGCTGATCCTGCTGTTCATGCTGTCGCTGGCGGCCGTCCCCGGGTCGCTGATCCCGCAGAACAGCCAGAACGCCTTCAAGGTGCAGACCTGGAAGGCCGCGCACCGGGGCGTCGCCCCGCTGTACGAGAAGCTGCAACTGTTCGACGTCTACAGCTCGGTCTGGTTCTCCGCGATCTACATCCTGCTGTTCCTCTCGCTGGCGGGCTGCATCGTGCCGCGGACCTGGCAGTTCGTCGGCGTGCTGCGTGCTGCGCCGCCGGCCGCGCCGCGCAACCTGACCCGGATGCCGGTGTACGCCGCCTGGCACACCGACGCCGACGCGAAGGCGGTCAACGCCGCGGCGTACCGGCTGCTGAAGCGGCGCCGCTTCCGGGCCCGGCTCGCGGGCGGCTCGGTCGCCTCCGAGAAGGGCTACCTGCGCGAGGTCGGCAACCTGCTGTTCCACTTCTCGCTGTTCGCGCTGCTGGCCGGCTTCGCTTGGGCCAGCCTGGCGAGCGGGCAGGGCGGCAAGCTGCTGGTCGAGGGTCAGGGGTACTCGAACACCACCACCCAGCTGGACGACTTCACCGGCTCGTACTACTACACCGTGGACGACCTGGACGCGTTCGGCTTCAAGCTGGACCGGTTCACCGCCCGCTACCAGACCAGCGGCGACCAGGTCGGCAGTGCGCGGGACTTCACCGCGCACATCCGGTACTGGAAGGGCACCGACAGCACCAAGCTGACCACCGGCACCATCGAGGTCAACCACCCGCTGGAGATCGGCGGCAGCAAGGTCTTCCTGATCGGGCACGGCTACGCGCCCGTGGTGACGGTCCGCAACGCGAAGAACGAGATCGTCTACCGCGGCCCGACGCCGTTCCTGCCGCAGGACGCCAACAACACCTCCACCGGTGTGATCAAGGTCAGCGACTACGGCACCGGGCCGTCCGGCAGCAAGACCATGCTGGGCTTCAACGGCTACTTCCTGCCCACCGCCCCGGACAACTTCGCGAAGACCGGGCCCGTCTCGCTCTTCCCGGACGCCGCCGACCCGATGCTGGTGCTCACCGCCTACCAGGGTGACCTGGGGACGGACTCGGGCCTGCCGCAGAACGTGTACCAGCTGGACACCAAGCACATGACCCAGCTCCAGCAGGACGGGGACGTCGCCCGGGCCCGGCTGAAGCCCGGGCAGGCCTGGGAGCTCCCGGACGGCTACGGCAGCGTCACCTTCGAGGGCTACCAGCAGTGGGCCAGCTTCAACGTCTCGCACCGGCCCGGCAACGCGGTCGCGCTGACCGGCGCGGTGTGCGCGATCCTCGGCCTGGTCGGCTCGCTGTTCGTGCAGCGCCGCCGGATCTGGGTGCGGGCCACCGCGGGTGCGGACGGCCGCACCCTGGTCGAGGTCGCGGGCCTGGGCCGCAGCGAGTCCGCCCGGACGGCGGAGGAACTGGCCGAGCTCGCGGTCGAGCTCCAGGACAGCGCGCCCGCCCTCGACGACGAGGCCGCCGGTGACGGCGGCGACGACAGCACGTCGGACCACCCCCCGGGCGGCCCGGCCGCCGACACGGCACCCCCCGCAGCCCCCGCCGACCCGGACTCCAAGGAGTAGACGGTGCATCTCGCCTCGGTCGACCCCCAGCTGGCCGACCTCTCCAACAAGCTGATCTACTCGGCCATGGCCGTGTACATGCTGGCCATGTTCGCCCACATCTTCGAGTGGACCTTCGGCAGCAGGGGCGCGGTCGCGGTCCGCTCGGCCGAGCAGTCCAGCCTCGCCGAGACGGTCGCCGCCGCCGAGGAGGGCGCCAAGGGCGTCCGCAAGGTGACCGTCAAGGTCGCCACCGCGGGCGGCGGCACCGCCACCCTCACCCGCACCGCGCTGGCCGACGCCGGCGCGACGGTGGTCACCAGCGGCCGCGGCGACGACGAGGCGCCGGACGGACCCGGTGCGGCGGGCAACAGCGAGAAGGGCGACCTGGCGGGCCGGATCGCGGTCTCGCTGACCGTCCTCGGCGCGCTGATGCACGCGGGCGGGGTGCTCACCCGCGGGCTCTCGGTGATGCGCTGGCCGTGGGGCAACATGTACGAGTTCTCCTGCGCCTTCGCGCTCGCGATGGTGACGGCCTATCTCGTCCTGCTGGGTGCGCGCAAGAACGTCCGCTGGCTCGGCCTGCCGGTGACGTTCGCCGGGCTGCTGACCCTCGGTGTCGCGGTCACCGTGCTCTACACCGACTCCGAGCAGCTCGTCCCGGCCCTGCACTCGTACTGGCTCGCGATCCACGTCTCCACCGCGATCCTGTGCGGCGGCGCCTTCTACGCGGCGTTCGTGCCGACCCTGCTGTACCTGGGCAAGGACGCCTTCGAGCGCCGGGCCGCCGCCGGGCTGCCGGGCGGCCCGCTCGGGATCCCGGCCTCGGTCTGGCAGCGGCTGCCCGCCGCCGCCACGCTGGACAAGCTGTCCTACCGGATCAACGCGATCGTCTTCCCGCTCTGGACCTTCACCATCATCGCGGGCGCGATCTGGGCCGAGGCCGCCTGGGGCAAGTACTGGGAGTGGGACCCGAAGGAGACCTGGTCCTTCATCACCTGGGTCGCCTACGCCGCCTACCTGCACGCCCGCGCCACCGCCGGCTGGCGCGGCCGCAAGGCCGCCTACCTGGCCCTGCTGGCCTTCGCCTGCTGGCTGTTCAACTACTACGGCGTCAACATCTTCGTCACCGGCAAGCACTCCTACGCCGGCGTCTGACCGAGCACCCGGGGACCGTCATGACCGATCAGCAGCAGCCGCCCGCGGCCTGCCCGCAGTGCGGGACGGCCGGGGGACAGCTCACCGCCCGGCAGGCGTACGAGGACCGGGACGGCACCCTCGGCGGCCCGCCGCCGGGGGAGGTGGCCCCACCGCCACCGCCCGTCGCGGAGCGCGCTACGGCCGGCACCGCGCTGCTGGTGATCGGCGGTCTGTTCGCGGTCAAGGGCGGCTACGACCTCCTCGGGCCGGACCAGGGCCTGGAGCGGTTCGACGCGGCGTACCGGGCGGGGGCCCGGGCGGGTTCGCTGGTGGTGGCCGCGGTGCTGATCGCCCTCGGGCTGTTCCGGCGGTGGCGGGCGGCCGGCCGGGCCGCGGTCGGACCGGGGGAGCGGGCCCGCTGGGAGCGCCGGACGGCGGTCTGGGAGCGGGCCAGGCTCTGCCGCACCTGCCGGACGGCGTTCTGGCCCGCCGGAGCCCTGGGGGAGGGCTTCGCGGCCTCGCCGCCGGTACCGCTGGAGAGGTTCCCGCTGACGGTGGCGGGCCTGGCCGACCAGTCGTTCGACGCGCCGTCGGCACCGCTGACGTCGTCCGCGAACCATCGCTGAGGAACCGTCACCCCAGTCGTTATCAGGACGTGCTCCGCCGCCCCGTTTGCCGCCCGTCCCCGGGTGGCAGACCGAGGCGGGGCGAGCACCGGATCGTTCGAGCAGCCGCGAGGAGGGCCGCGCCATGGAGAGCGACGAGGTCATGCTGACCGTACGGATCACCGCGGGGGAGAGAGCTCTGCTGCGCAGACTCGCCCAGGGGCACCGCAGCGACGTCTCGGAGGTGGTGGCCGACGGCCTGCTCGACGTCCTGCCGAGCCTGCACTGCGCGGTCGACGCGCACCGGCTGCTGGCCGCGCTGACCTCCCCGGCGCCGTGCGCGCAGACGGTCTGGCTGCCGGCCGCGCTGGCCGACCTGCTCGTCCCGGCCGCGGCCCGGCTCGCCCAGGTGACCGGCGTCCCGCTGGGCTCCCCGCCGCCGGCCTGGCGCCTCGGCGGAGCCCCCAGCGCGATGCTGGGCGCCGCCGTCCGGCTCTGGCTGACCCAGGACCCGCAGCGGCTCGCGGACAACCTCAGCGTGATGCACGAGGGCCGCCCGACCGCCCTGGTGGCGGCCTGAGCGGCCCGTGCGGCCCGTGCGGGCGCCGGTGGCGGGCCGTCAGGCGGCCTGCTGCCAGCTGACGGGGGAGTAGTACGCCGGGCGGCGCTCCAGGCGCTGCCAGTTGGCGATGGGCTCGACGGCGCGGGCCGCCGCGGACTGCTGGGCGACGGCCGCGCGGGCCATCAGCACGGCGGTCAGCGCGGCCAGTTCCTCGTCCGTCAGTGAGCCGCGGACGATGCGGACGAGAGGTTCGGCGGAGTTGCTCATGGTCCTGTTTCTTCCCCGGTTCGAAGTCTGACGGACGGTGACGGCGGTCGATCCGTCACATCGGCGGGTTGCCGTGCTTGCGGCTGGGCAGGTCCGCGTGCTTGGTGCGGAGCATCGCGAGCGAGGAGGCGAGCACCGCGCGGGTCTCGGCCGGGTCGATGACGTCGTCCACGAGGCCGCGCTCGGCCGCGTAGTACGGGTGCATCAGCTCGGTCTTGTACTCCTTGATCTTCTGGGTGCGCATCGCGTCGGGGTCCTCGGCGCCGTTGATGTCCCGGCGGAAGATGACGTTGGCCGCGCCCTCGGCGCCCATCACGGCGATCTCGTTGGTCGGCCAGGCGAACGACAGGTCCGCGCCGATCGACCGGGAGTCCATCACGATGTACGCGCCGCCGTAGGCCTTGCGCAGGATCAGCTGGATCCGCGGGACGGTTGCGTTGCAGTACGCGTACAGCAGCTTGGCGCCGTGCCGGATGATGCCGTCGTGCTCCTGGTCGACGCCGGGCAGGAAGCCCGGCACGTCCAGCATGGTGATCAGCGGGATGTTGAACGCGTCGCACATCTGCACGAAGCGCGCGGACTTCTCGCTCGCGTGGATGTCCAGCACGCCGGCCAGCGACTGCGGCTGGTTGGCGATGATGCCCACCACGTGCCCGTCGATCCGGGCCAGCGCGCACAGCACGTTGGTCGCCCAGCGCTCGTGGACCTCCAGGTACTCGCCGTGGTCGACGATCTCCTCGATCACCTTGCGCATGTCGTACGGACGGTTGCCGTCCGCCGGCACCAGGTCGAGCAGCGAGTCGTTGCGCCGCTCCACCGGGTCGTCGTTCGGCTGGGCCGGCGGCATCTCGCGGTTGTTCTGCGGCAGCAGCGACAGCAGGAAGCGGACCTCCTCGATGCACGACTGCTCGTCGTCGTAGACGAAGTGCGAGACGCCCGAGACGGTGGAGTGCACGTCCGCGCCGCCCAGACCGTTCTGGGAGATCTTCTCGCCGGTCACCGCCTGCACCACGTCCGGGCCGGTGATGAACATCTGCGAGGTCTCGCGGACCATGAAGACGAAGTCCGTCAGCGCCGGCGAGTACGCGGCGCCACCGGCGCACGGGCCGAGCATCACCGAGATCTGCGGGATCACCCCGGAGGCTCGGGTGTTGCGCTGGAAGATGCCGCCGTACCCGGCGAGTGCGGTGACGCCCTCCTGGATGCGGGCGCCGGCGCCGTCGTTCAGCGACACCAGCGGCGCGCCGGCCGCGATGGCCATGTCCATGATCTTGTGGATCTTCTGCGCGTGGGCCTCGCCCAGTGCGCCGCCGAAGATCCGGAAGTCGTGGGCGTAGGTGAACACCGGCCGTCCGTGCACCGTGCCCCAGCCGACGATCACGCCGTCGGTGTGCGGCTTCTTGGCCTCCAGGCCGAAGCCCTGGGCCCGGTGCCGGCGGAACGGCTCCACCTCGCGGAACGAGCCCTCGTCCAGCAGCAGGGCGATCCGCTCACGTGCCGTCAGCTTGCCCTTGGCGTGCTGTGCCTCGGTGGCCTTCTCGCTGGGGCCCCGGCGGACCTGCTCCCGGAGCTCGTGCAGCTCGGCCACCCGCCCGCGCGCGTCGGCCGGGATCCCGGGGACCTCGTCGCCGATCGGCGCCTCGTGCAGAACCGTCATCTCGAAACCACTCCAAGTCGCGGGAACTGTCCGACAGCCGGACCTGCTGTGGGCGGCTGCTGCTGCGAACACTTCTTCACTTACGACAGTACGAGGCGGAGCGGTCGCGTTTCGGCGTCGATTCCGTACAAGGTCGAGAGCCATTAGATGTACAGCCTGAACAGAACGGGGATCCGCGGCCCGGCTGCGGGCCGATGCCGCGCGCCGGGGGCCGGGGCCGCCGCGGAGGGCCGCTGTGGGGGGTGAACGCGCTGGTCAGCGGCGTGAGAGGGGTGGCCGGCAGGGCCCCGGCCCCCGACCGTGAACGGGAGGGCCGGGGTGACGGTACCGCCTGCCCGTGGGACGGCAAGCGGAGGATGTCTCGTAGGGAAGCGCCAAAATTAGCCGGTTCAGGCCTTCGGACCCTGGTCGGGTTCGTCCTTGCCGCGCAGGTCCTCCTCGCGTCGGCGCAGGTCGGCCTCCCACTGCTTGAGCATGTCCTCGTGCCGCTGGTTGTCCTTCTTCAGCGAGGCCAGGAACTCCGGGTCGTCGTCCGGGGCGAGCTGCCGGCCGGCCGGCCGCTCGTACTCGGGGAAGCCCGCGGTCGACCCGGAGGGCCACGGAACGGCCCGGGAGCGGGCTCCCCGGCGCTCCTTGCCCACCGCCAGCCAGGCGATCGAACCGACCAGCGGGAAGAGCAGCACGATGATCACCCACACCACCTTCGGGAGGTAGCGGACCTCGTCCTCCGGACTGGTCAGGCAGTCGATGAAGGCCCACACCCAGAAGGCGAGTGCGAGCAGGAAGGGCAGGTTCCTCAGCACGGCGGTGATCTCCCCCGGAAGACTCGGCAGACGGGTCCGGACGCGTGAACGGGACCCTCTTGGCGGGGCCAGGTTAGTCCGTACCGGATACTGGCACGCATGGCATACGACGATCTCCGTTCGTTTCTGAGGGCCCTGGAGCGAGAGGGCGACCTCAAGCGGATCAAGGTCGAGGTGGACCCGTACCTGGAGGTCGGGGAGATCGTCGACCGGGTGCAGAAGTCCAAGGGCCCGGCCCTGCTGTTCGAGAACGTCAAGGGCGCCACGATGCCGCTGGCGATGAACGTCTTCGGCACCGAGCGGCGGCTGGCGAAGGCGCTCGGCCTGAAGTCCCCGGACGACATCTCCCACAAGATCGCCGGCCTGCTCAAGCCCGAGCTGCCGAACGGCTTCACCGGCGTCCGCGAGGCCTTCGGCAAGCTGGCCTCGATGACGCACGTGCCGCCGAAGAAGGTGAAGTCCGGCGAGGCCCCCGTCCACGAGGTCGTGCTCACCGGCGAGGACGTGAACCTGGACGACCTGCCGGCGCTGTTCACCTGGCCGCTGGACGGCGGGTCCTTCTTCAACCTGGGCCTGACCCACACCAAGGACCCGGACACCGGGGTGCGCAACCTCGGCCTCTACCGCCTCCAGCGGCACGACCGGCGCACCATCGGCATGCACTGGCAGATCCACAAGGACAGCCGCAACCACGCCGCGGTCGCCGCCAAGCGCGGCGAGCGGCTGCCGGTCGCGATCGCCTTCGGCTGCCCGCCCGCCGTCACCTACGCGGCCACCGCGCCGCTGCCCGGCGACATCGACGAGTACCTGTTCGCCGGCTTCGTGGCCGGTGAGCGGACCAGGATGGTCGACTGCAAGACCGTTCCGCTGCAGGTGCCCGCCGACGCCGAGGTGGTCCTGGAGGGCTGGCTGGAGCCCGACAAGCTGCTGCCGGAGGGCCCGTTCGGCGACCACACCGGCTTCTACACCCCGCAGGAGCCGTTCCCGGCGCTCACCATCGACTGCGTGACCATGCGGCGGCGCCCGCTGCTCCAGTCGATCGTGGTGGGCCGCCCGCCGACCGAGGACGGGCCGCTGGGCAAGTTCACCGAGCGGTTCTTCCTGCCGCTGCTGAAGGTGATCATCCCGGACATCGTCGACTACGACCTGCCCGAGGCCGGCGGCTTCCACAACTGCGTGATCGTCTCGATCGACAAGAAGTACCCCAAGCACGCGCAGAAGGTCATGCACGCGATCTGGGGCGCCCACATGATGTCGCTGACCAAGCTGATCGTCGTGGTGGACTCCGACTGCGACGTGCACGACTACCAGGAGGTCGCCTGGCGGGCGCTCGGCAACGTCGACTACAGCCGCGACCTCTCCGTCGTCGAGGGCCCGGTCGACCACCTCGACCACGCGTCGTACCAGCAGTTCTGGGGCGGCAAGGCGGGCATCGACGCCACCCGCAAGCTGCCCGAGGAGGGCTACACCCGGGACGGCGGCTGGCCCGAGATGGTCACCTCCGACCCGGAGACCGCCGAACGGGTGACCCGTCGCTGGAAGGAGTACGGGCTGTGACCACCGCCGCCTTCGAGGCCTCCCCGAACAAGGCCAAGGCCTTCCTGCGCCTGGTGATGATCGAGCACTCGGTCTTCGCCCTGCCGTTCGCCTACATCGCCGCGCTGACGGCGATGTTCGTGAAGTACGGCGAGGTCCGCTGGGGCGTCCTGCTGCTGGTCACCGTCTGCATGGTCGGCCTGCGGACCTTCGCGATGGCCGCCAACCGGATCATCGACCGGGAGATCGACTCCCGGAACCCGCGCACGGCCGGCCGCGAACTGGTCACCGGCGCGGTCTCGATGCGCACCGCCTACATCGGCTCGGCGATCGCCCTGGTGGTCTTCCTCGGCGCCGCGGCCCTGCTCAACCCGCTCTGCCTGGTGCTGGCGCCGCTCGCCGTGGTGCCGATGGTGGTCTACCCGTACGGCAAGCGGTTCACCGACTTCCCGCACGCGATCCTCGGCCTCGCCCAGGCGATGGGGCCGATCGGCGCCTGGCTGGCCGTCACCGGCTCCTGGTCCTGGGACGCCGTGGTGCTCGGCCTCGCGGTCGGGGTCTGGATCGGCGGCTTCGACCTGATCTTCGGCTGCCAGGACGTGGCCGCGGACCGCGCCGAGGGCGTCCGCTCGGTGCCCGCCCGCTTCGGCATCCCGGCGGCGCTGTACGGCGCCCGCGCCTGCCACGCCGTCACCACCGCCCTGCTGGTCTGGTACGGCCTGCTCACCGGGGTCGGCCCGGCGTTCTGGGTCGGGCTGGCCGTCGTCGTCGGCGCCTTCGGCTACGAGCACGCCATCGTCAAGCCCGGTGACCTGTCCCGCCTCAACCGGGCCTTCTTCACCACCAACGGCTTCGTCGGCATCTCGCTGTTCGTCTTCGCCCTGGTCGACCTGGTCATCCGGGGCCTGGGCCTGTGACCGACCCGGGCCGACCGGCCTGACGCCACCTGACGGCCCGCCGGCCCCCGCTCCCACCTGTTCGTGAGCGTCCACCCGGGACGGACCGCCACCCGCGACGAACCGTCACCCGGGGCGGCGGACACACGCGGGTGGTGGTCCGGCGGTGACGGGCCGCCGCGGGGGATCATGGGGCCGGGCGCCGGCGTCCCGGTGCACCCCCCGGTCGCAGAGAGGTGGACCCGATGATCGGCAAGCTGCAGTGCGTGGTGCTGGACTGCCACTACCCGGCGGGGCTGGCGCACTTCTACGCCGAGCTGCTGGGCGGTGAGGCGGACCGGCCCGATCCGCGCTGGTCGCTGGACGAGGAGTGGTCGACCGTCCACGTGCCCGGCGGGATGGTGCTGGCCTTCCAGCGGGTGGAGGACTTCCGGCCGCCGATGTGGCCGGACCCGGCGCACCCGCAGCAGCTGCACCTGGACGTCGAGGTCGAGGACCTGGACGAGGGCGAGGCGAAGGTGCTCGCGCTCGGCGGGGTGCTGAAGCTCAGCGAGCCGTCCTGGCGGGTCTACACGGACCCGGCGGGGCATCCGTTCTGCCTGGTCCGGCACGCGGCCTGAGGCCGGGGCGCGCGCTCGGGGCGGCGTCGGGACTCAGGCCAGCGCGAGGACGTCGCCGACCCGGATCCGGCCGGCCCACGCGACGGTGGCCAGCGCGTCCAGCCGGCCGTCGTGCTCCTGGGTGATCGTCCTGAGGATCTCCGGGGCGTGCGGCAGGCCGGGCTGGGCCGTCCCGGTCATGGCGCACCGCTCGCTGGAGCGGACGAAGTCCAGCCGGACGCCGCCGCGCACCCGGCCCTGGCGGCCGAACCAGCCGTCCTCGGCGAAGGCGGGGGTACCGGGCGGGGTGCGCAGCAGGATGTTGGGGCGAAAGCGCCGCTCGTCCACGGCGGCGGAGGGTACGGCCCCGCGGACCCAGTCCAGGGTGGCGGTGGTGAGGACGCTGACCGGCAGCTGGTCGAAGTGCGAGACGGCGTCCTCGCGGGCCAGCTCGACGTCCTCGCGTTCCAGGTAGGCGCGCAGGAAGGCGTTGGGGCCGGCGACCGGGCTGCCGAGCGGGTCGAGCAGTTCGGGGGCGTCGATCCGGTTGCCGAGCCGGGAGCCGAGCCGCAGCAGGCCGTCCATCCGGCGGAACCTGCGGGTGTTCTTGCCCGAGCCGAGCTTCCCGGACCCGTCCCGTACGGCGTAGAGGCGGTCCCCGGCGAGGCCGCGCTCGTCGACCTCGACGGCGTCGAGCGGCTCGCCGCCGGTGGACTTCACCGGGTACCGCCAGAGCCGCTCCACGACTCCGATGATCTCTGCCATGGCGGGAGCCTAGCGGCGCCACCCCGGGATGGTCTAGACCTATGGGTCCAGTGGTGCCGGGCCCAGCCGGGCCACCGCGCGCACCGGCGCACCGTCCGCCGCCACCAGCCGCAGCGGGAAGAGCGAGACCTCCACCGCCCGCCCGGCCGCCTGCGCCGCCAGCAGCGGCGTCAGGTCGGTCAGGTTCTCCGCGATCACCGCGCCGCCGTCCGACCCCAGCAGGATCCGGTGGGCCTCCAGGGTCGTCCCCGCCGGCGCCGGGTCGTGCTCGTCCGCCAGCTGGGCCAGCAGCGAGGCCACCGCCGGGTCGGCCGGACCGGGGTCGGGCGTCGGGTCCACCGACAGCGCGTCCACCCCCACCGTGCGGACCCCGGCGGCGGCGATCGCCCCGGCGGCCTCCGCGCTCAGGTACGGGTGCTCCAGGTACCGGTCGGTGCCCCAGTGCCGGGGCCAGCCGGTCGCCAGCAGCAGCACCGTGCCCGGGCCGGCCGCGGCCAGCGCCGGGCCCAGCTGACCGGCCGTCACCGCCGTCCGGGGCGCCAGCCCCCGCAGGTCGGCGACCACCGCCGGGCCGGTGAACAGCTCCAGCGGCAGCCCGTCCAGGGTCGGCCAGGTCACGTCCACGTGGTACGGCGCGTCCACGTGCGTGCCCGACTGCGAACCGAGGTGCAGGCCCAGCACGTTGACCCCGGCGGTCGCCGAGGTGAGCGCGGGCCGCAGCACCACCTCGGGGTCGCCCGGATAGACGGGCATCCCGGTGGTCACCGGATGCGTGAGATCGATCAGCGTCGACGCCATGCCTCCCATCCTCCCCCGCCGCAGCCGTCCCAGGAACACCCGCCCGCCCCCGGGGCCGCGCGTGGTGCCAGGGCCTAGGGTGCGGGTATGAGTGATCAGCAGGTGCGGCAGCCGTGGGTGGTCGGTGTCTCGGGGGCCTCCGGCACCCCGTACGCGGCGGCGGTGATCCGCGGGCTGCTGGCCGCCGGCGAGGCCGTCGACCTGGTGGTCAGCCGCGCCGCGCGCCTCACCATCCTGGACGAGACCGGCATCTCCTTCCGCGACGCGCACTGGCGCCGGGACCTCGCCGAGTGGACCGGCGTCGAGGAGCTGGACGGCGTCCGCCACTGGGCCGCCGGCGACTTCGCGGCCGGCCCGTCCAGCGGCTCGTACCCCGCCAAGGGCATGCTGGTCGTCCCCGCGACGACCGGCGCGGTGGCCGGCATCGCCCTCGGCCTCTCCAAGGACCTGCTCCAGCGCGCGGCGAGCGTGACGCTCAAGGAGCGCCGGCCGCTGGTGGTGTGCGTCCGCGAGACCCCCCTGAACGGGGTGACGCTGCGCCACCTGGTCGAGCTGGACGCCCAGGGCGCGGTGGTCCTCCCGGCCTCGCCGGGCTTCTACGCGGGCGGCTCCACCGCCCGTGAGCTGGTCGACTTCGTGGCCGGTCGGGTGCTCGACGCGGTGGGGGTGCGGCACGCGCTGTACCGCCGCTGGGAGGGCGAACTGGGCGGGGCGGTGAAGGACCCGGGCCGGGCCGAGTGAGCGGCCGGTGAACGGGAGAGTATGTTCTTTGCGATATCCGGGTCGATCCGCGTGTAGCGCCTTTGATTTCGGATAATGATCAGTGGGTCTGGAGAGGTTCGGAAGGACGCGGGCAGGCATATGGACTCAGTGGACAGACAGCTCATCCAGGCGCTCCGGGAGAACGGCCGCGCCTCGTACGCCGAGCTGGGCCGGTTGGTCGGCCTGTCGGGCCCCAGCGTGACCGACCGGATCAACCGGCTGGAGCAGGCCGGCGTCATCACCGGCTACCGGGCGACCGTCAACCCGGCCTCGCTCGGCTACGGGGTGACCGCCCTGATCGGTCTTCAACTGACCGACGCCGCCGACCACGAGGACGTGGCGCACCGGCTGAAGGACCTCCCCGAGGTGGAGGACTGCTGGTTCATCGCGGGCGACGACTCCTACATGCTCAAGGTCCGGGTCCCGGACGTCGAGGGCCTGGAGTCGGTGGTCAAGCGGATCTCCGGTACGAAGGGTGTGGCCCGGACCAGGACCACGGTGGTCCTCTCCACCAAGTGGGAGAACCGGGTGAGTGAACTGCCGTTGACCGATCTGGGGGAGTGAGCCGGGATGTCGCTGGTCGGACTGGAGGAGCTGCGCGCCGCGCAGCGACGGATCGCCGGGGTGGCCGTCCGCACGCCACTGCTGCCGTGCCCGTGGGCGGCGGAAGGGACGAGGGCGCTCTGGCTGAAGCCGGAGAGCCTCCAGCCCACCGGGGCGTTCAAGATCCGCGGTGCCTACAACCGCCTCGCCGCGCTGAGCGAGGCGGACCGGGCCCGCGGGGTGGTCGCCCAGTCCAGCGGCAACCACGCCCAGGCGGTCGCGTACGCGGCCCGGCTGCTGGGCGTCAAGGCCGTGATCGTGATGCCGGACACCTCGCCGGCGGTCAAGGTCGAGAACACCCGCGCGTTCGGCGCCGAGGTGGTGCTGGTCTCCCCGGACGACCGGGACACCCTGCCCGCCGAGCTGGTCGCCGAGCACGGCTACGTCTGGGTGCCGCCCTACGACGACCCGTACGTCATCGCGGGCCAGGGCACGGTCGGCCTGGAGATCGCCGAGGACGCCCCCGACGAGCTGGACACGGTGCTGGTGCCGGTCAGCGGCGGCGGGCTGATCTCCGGCACGGCGGCCGCCCTCAAGCTGGCCTGCCCGGGCGTGAAGGTGATCGGCGTCGAGCCCGAGCTGGCCGCCGACGCGCAGCAGAGCCTGCGCACCGGCCGGCACGCCGTGTGGCCGGTCGCCGACACCTACCGCACCATCGCGGACGGGCTGCGCACGCCCTCGGTCGGCCTGCTGCCCTTCGAGCACCTTCAGGCGTACGTGGACGACATCGTGACGGTGAGCGAGGCCGAGATCCGCGACACCGTCGCCCTGCTGGCCCGCCGCGGCCGGCTGGTCGCCGAGCCCTCGGGCGCGGTCGCCCCGGCCGCCTACTTCCACCGCGCCGACCAACTGGCGGGCCGGGTCTTCGCCGCCGTCGTGAGCGGCGGCAACCTCGAACCGGCGCTGCTCGCCGAACTCCTCGGCACCTGACGCGCCCCTGCGGTCGCCCGCGGGGTTGCGGGGCGTAGGCTCAGGGACGGCATGGAATCGAAGTCGAGGAGGCGGAGCGCCGCATGGACGCAGGGCTCAAGCGCGAGCTGGAGGCGAAGGTCTACGCGGGTGAGCGGCTGACCCGCGAGGACGGCATCGCCCTCTACGAGAGCGACGACCTGGCCTGGCTGGGCGGCCTCGCGCACCACGTCCGGACGCAGAAGAACGGCGATCTCGTCCACTTCAACGTCAACCGCCACCTCAACATGACCAACGTGTGCTCCGCGTCCTGCGCGTACTGCTCGTTCCAGCGCAAGCCGGGTGAGAAGGACGCGTACACCATGCGGATCGAGGAGGCCGTCCGGCTGGCCAAGGCGATGGAGGTCGACTCCCTCACCGAGCTGCACATCGTCAACGGCCTGCACCCGACCCTGCCGTGGCGCTACTACCCGCGGTCGCTGCGGGAGCTGAAGGCCGCGCTGCCGAACGTCTCGCTGAAGGCCTTCACCGCCACCGAGATCCACTGGTTCGAGCGGATCAGCGGGCTGTCGGCGAGCGAGATCCTGGACGAGCTGATCGACGCCGGGCTGGAGTCGCTGACCGGCGGCGGCGCGGAGATCTTCGACTGGGAGGTCCGCCAGCACATCGTCGACCACGAGACCCACTGGGAGGACTGGTCGCGGATCCACCGCCTGGCGCACGAGAAGGGCCTGAAGACCCCGTGCACCATGCTGTACGGGCACATCGAGGAGCCCCGCCACCGGGTCGACCACGTGCTGCGGCTGCGTGAACTGCAGGACGAGACCGGCGGTTTCCAGGTCTTCATCCCGCTGCGCTACCAGCACGACTTCCACGACTCCAAGGACGGCGTCGTCCGCAACAAGCTCCAGGCGCGGACGGAGATGGCCACCGGCGCCGAGGCGCTGAAGACCTTCGCGGTCTCCCGGCTGCTGTTCGACAACGTGCCGCACGTCAAGGTCTTCTGGGTGATGCACGGCGTCACCACCGCCCAGCTGGCGCTCAGCCACGGCGCGGACGACATGGACGGCTCGGTGGTCGAGTACAAGATCACCCACGACGCGGACAACTTCGGCACGCCGAACAAGCTCGGCCGTGACGACCTGCTCGACCTGATCCGCGACGCGGGCTTCCGCCCGGTCGAGCGGAACACCCGCTACGAGATCATCCGCGAGTACGACGGCCCGGACCTGCGGCGTCGCGAGACCCCGCAGGCGATGCGCCTCTGAGCCGAGCGCCCAGGCCTCCCGACCGGTCCGGTCGGGAGGCCTGCCGCGTTCCCGGGTGGAGCCGAGCCGCCGGGCCCGTCCATCAAAGGGAGCGCGTATGCTCACAGGCTCACCACACGCCACGGGTTCCGCTTCCGCCCGCGGCTTTGGAAGGATCGTCAGCATGTCCGGTACCCGCCGTGCCACCAGCAACCGCCGTTCGGCCCCCGTGCCCCCGCCGCGTCAGGGCGAGCCCCCAGCGGGGCACCCGGCGGAGCCGGCCGGACCACGCTCCCGGGGACACCGGCGCAAGGCGAAGGCCAAGCGCAGGGGCGGCAAGCTGACGGTCGGGGCGGCGATGCTGCTGGCGGCCGCCGCCGGCTGGTTCGCGATCGGTCCCGGCCGGGACCTCCCGGCGTCGATAGCCGCGGGGACGCCCGACCGCCCGGAACCGGACGCCGCCTCGCCCGACGCCGGTGACCCGGCCGCGGCGCCGGCCGCCGCACGGACCGAGGCGCCCGCCGCCGACCGCTCCTCGCGCACCGACGGCAGCCTGGCCGCGATCGCCGGCCTGGGCCCGTCCTGGACGGCGAAGATCCCGGCCGAGACCACCCAGCTGGTGCTGGTCTCGGGCCAGGGCAAGGACTCCTCCGACTCCACCGTGACGATCTGGACCCGCACGCCCGACGGCCGCTGGAAGCCCGGTGAGAGCTGGTCGGCCCACAACGCGCTCAAGGGCTGGACGGCCAAGCACACCGAGGGCGACCTGCGCAGCCCGATCGGGATGTTCTCGCTCAGCGACGCCGGCGGCCGCAAGCCGAACCCCGGCGGGAAGCTGCCGTACAGCGAGGACGGCAAGTTCGTGATGGGCGGCACCGGCTTCAACAACGAGCCGCTGGCGGGCTCCTTCGACTACGTGGTGGCGATCGACTACAACCGGGTCACCGGCCGCTCGCCGCTCGACACGGCGAAGCCCGAGGGCAAGGCCAAGGGCGGCGGGATCTGGCTGCACCTGGACCACGGCGGGCCCACCCATGCGTGCATCTCGCTGACCGAGGACCACATGGTCGAGTTGATCAAGACGCTGGATCCGGCCGCCCACCCCATGATCGCGATGGGTGACGCCGACGCGTTGGCGGTCTGACCAGGGCGGTCGGGCCAGCTGCCGCAAGGGGTGTTGTCCGGCCCCTACAGCATCCGCCATCGGATCCTGTCTGAGGGCGTTACCGCCCGACCCGCCGGTAACCGGGTTGAGTTGCGGTATGACCGCCTCCCGCATCGTGTCGCTCGGCCACTACCAGCCGCCCAAGGTCCTCACCAACGACGACCTGGCGAAGCTGGTCGACACCGACGACGAGTGGATCCGCTCCCGGGTGGGGATCCGCGCCCGGCACATCGCGGTCGACGAGACCCTGGTCGACCTCGCCACCGAGGCCGCCCAGAAGGCGCTGGCCGGCAGCGGCTACCAGGCCGGGGACATCGACCTGGTGGTGGTCGCCACCTGCACCGCCGTCGAGCGCAGCCCCAACACCGCCGCCGCCGTCGCCGCCCGGCTCGGGGTCGCCTCCCCGGCCGCGTACGACATCAACACGGTCTGCTCGGGCTTCTCGTACGCGCTGGCCACCGCCGACCACGCGATCCGCGCCGGTTCGGCCACCAAGGCCCTGGTGATCGGTGCCGAACGGATGTCCGACACCCTCGACTGGACCGACCGGACCACCTGCGTGATCTTCGGCGACGGCGCGGGCGCGGCCGTGGTCGAGGCGGTGCCGGACGAGCAGGGCGGGATCGGTCCGGTGGTCTGGGGCTCCACCCCGGAGAAGGGCGACGCCGTGGTGATCACCGGCTGGGACCCGACCATCAGCCAGCAGGGCCAGTCGGTGTTCCGCTGGGCGACCACCGCGATCGCCCCGCTGGCCCGGGAGGCCTGCCACAAGGCGGGGCTGGATCCGGCCGATCTCAAGGGCTTCGTCCCGCACCAGGCCAACCTGCGGATCATCGACGCGATCGCCGCCAAGCTCGGCGCACCGGACGCCGTGGTGGCCCGGGACGTGGTGGACTCGGGCAACACCTCCGCCGCCTCCATCCCGCTGGCGCTGTCCAAGCTGGTCGAGCGCGGCGAGCTGAGCTCCGGCGACCCGGTGCTGCTGTTCGGCTTCGGCGGCGGCCTCGCCTACGCCGGCCAGGTGGTGCGCTGCCCGTAGCGCCTGCCCGTGGAGGCGGCCCGAAGCCCCGGGCGGCAGCTCCCGCAGACACCCGTGGGGGGGGGGCCGCCGGCGGGCCGCGCGGGGGCGGGCGCCCGCCCGCGCGGGCGGCCCCCCCCCCCCCCCGGGGGGGCGCCCCCCCCCCCCCCCCCCCCCCCCCCCCCCCACGGTGGTGTCACGGCTCGTTCCCGCGCGTCACGGTACGTCGGCGGACCTCCCCCGAGGACACGGCCGCCGTCCGACACAGCCCGGACAGGAAACCGGGAGCCGCGCGCGGGATGGACGGGTGGGTGGTGGTTCTGCGGACCTACTTGGGCGGCTTCTTCCCGGCCACGCCCAGGTAGACCTGGAGGGCCAGGTTGGGCTTCAGGTCCTTGACCTTGACGCCCCAGGAGGTGAACGCCTTCTGGTGCTCGGCAGCGGCGGCCAGGAGCGAGATCAGCGCACCGGCGACCGCCGCCGGATCGATCGTCTTGTCGGTCTTGCCCTGATTCCCCTTCACCGCCTCCGCGAGGGGACCGGCCACCGAGTTGAGGACCTTCATGCGGATCTTGAAGAACCGCTTGTCCCCCTCGGCTGCACCGAGAGTGACGACGCGCAGAATGGCGTCGTTCTTGCGCCAGAAGGCAAGGAATCCGTCCACCAGATCTTCCGAAGTGGTGAAGCCGGTCTTTCCCGCCCAGGACTTTCCATCGACGAGCTCTTTGAGCCCGGCGCTGTCCTCGGCCATTTCCTCTGCGATCTCGAGGACAGCGCCCTCGACATCCGGGAAGTACTGGTAGAAGGTCGCGGGGGAGGTACCCGCCATACGGGCGACGTCGATGACCTTGACGTCCCGATACGGCGACGTGCTGAGCATCTCGCGGAGGCAGTCGAGCAGCTTCTGCCGCGTCTCCTGTCCGCGTCGCCCGGCGACGCGACCGTCGACGGTGCGAACTTGTCCTGTCATGCCGTCAGCTTACCGTGGCGGGATCTTGGCGCGATTCGGTGATGCGACTATTACGCCGCCCGGGGGTGGTATAGGGAGTTCCCGTACAGGAAATTCCGAGGGGATCATCAGCACTGTTGAAGCCCCCCCGTGCACTGATGACCCCACAGCGTGACGAAGGGTCGGCTGAGGGGCGGTCGGATGACCGGCTGTGACGGTCGGCGGCCCGTCGGTGCGGTCCCGGGACGGGCTCCGGGCGGCCCGTCCGCGGGGGCCGCGGCCAACCGGTGACGCGTTGCGGGCGGGGGAGATTGGATCCGGGGGGTCGGGCATTGGACAATCGGTGCGGCACCCCGACGGGTGGCGGCAGAAGGGGAGGTGGCAACGGAGTGGACCAGCTGACGGCGCACGACCCGAGACGGATCGGGCCCTTCGAGGTGCTCGGGCGGCTCGGTGCGGGCGGGATGGGCCTGGTCTACCTGGCGCGGTCGGCCTCCGGCCGACGGGTCGCCATCAAGACCGTGCGCAGCGAACTGGCCGAGGACGACCTGTTCCGGGTGCGGTTCGCCCGGGAGATCGCCGCGGCCAAGACGGTCGGCGGCTTCTACACCGCGGCCGTGGTCGACGCGGACGCGGACGCGGCGGTGCCGTGGCTGGCGACCGCCTACGTGCCCGCGCCCTCGCTGGAGGACCTGGTCAACGAGTGCGGGCCGCTGCCGGTGGACGCGGTGCGCTGGCTGACCGCGGGTATCGCCGAGGCGCTGCAGTCGATCCACCACGCCGGACTGGTGCACCGGGACCTCAAGCCGTCCAACGTGCTGGTGGTCGAGGACGGCCCGCGAGTGATCGACTTCGGCATCGCCGCCGGGGTCTCCAACACCCGGCTGACCATGACCAACGTCGCGGTCGGCACCCCCGCGTACATGTCGCCCGAGCAGGCCAGGGACAGCCGCAGCGTCAAGGGCGCCAGCGACATCTTCTCGCTCGGTTCGCTGATCGTCTTCTGCGCCACCGGCCACGCGCCCTACCGCGGCGCCAACCCGGTGGAGACGGTGTTCCAGCTGCTGCGGGACCAGCCCGACCTGTCCGGGCTGCCGCTGGACCTGGTCGACCTGGTCCGGGCCTGCATGCGGCCGGCCGCCGAGCACCGCCCGACGCCCGCCCAGCTGCAGGCCGAGCTGGCCCCGCACCTGTTCTCCCGGGACGACGCCTCCGGCGAGGCCGGGGACTGGCTGCCGCCGGCCGCGCTGGACCTGATCGAGCGCAAGCGCGGCCGCCGGCCGATCCCGCCGGCGCCCGTGCAGCCCCAGCCGGTCCACCCCGTCCCGCCCCAGCCGGTCCGGCTACCGCCGCCCGCCCACCCGCCGGCCCCGCCGGTGCGCGCGGCGGACCCGCGGACGGACGGCGGCTCGCCGGGCGCCGACGCGGCCACCGAGAAGATGCGCGGCAACCGGGCCCCGGGCGGCTCGGAGGCCCAGGTGCGGCTGACCGGCGCCTCGGTACGGATAGGGCCCGGGCCGCGCGCCGACCAGACCGGCAGCGTCGCCCCCGCCGTCCCCCCGACCGGCACCGACTGGGTCCGCCGGACGGGCACGCCCCCGAACCAGCACGCCGCACAGCACTCCCAGGCGGCGCCGGTGGCCCGCTGGCGCCCCTGGCGGTTCCGGATGTCGAACGACGTCTGGGGCACCCCCGTGGTCGCCGACGGCACGCTCTTCGTCTCCAGCTTCGAGGTGCACGCGCTCGACATCGCCTCTGGCGAGCGCCGCTACAAGACCCGGGACGTGGCCTGGGCGCTGGCCGTGGACGCCGGCCGGGTGCACGCCGCCGACGGCCCGCACCTGTACACCGTGGACGTCGCCGACGGGACGGAGCGCTGGCGCAGCTCGCTGGACGGCTGGATCTACTCGCTGGACGCCGCCGACGGGGTGCTCTGCTGCGGGATCAGGGGCGGCGGGGTCCAGCTGCGTTCGGCCGCCAGCGGCGCCGAGCTGTGGCGCGCCGACGACGCCCAGCAGGACTACGAGAACCCGCAGTCCGGGCCGGCCCTGCTCGGCGGCGCCGCGTACTACTACGGCGGCGGGCGGCTGCGCTGCGTCGACCCGCGCGGCGGCGGCCTTCGCTGGTCCTTCCAGCTCGGCGAGGAGGTCCCGTCCCGGCCGGTCGAGCGGTCCGGGGTGGTCTACGTGACGGCCGGGACCAGGGTGCACGCGCTGGACGCCGCGACCGGCGCCGAGCGGTGGCGCTTCGACGCCCCCGTGGTGCTGTTCACCCCGCCCGCGGTGGACTCGGCGGCGGTCTACGTCGCGGACTACCTGGGCACCCTGTACGCCCTGGACGCCGGCACCGGCCGGGAGCGCTGGCGCGGCCGCACGGCCGGCCGGCAGGGGGCCGAGCCGGTGGTGCTGGCGGACGGCGCCGTCCTGCTGGGCTCGGGGGACACCCTGTTCGCCTTCGACAGCGCCTCGGGCCGGGAGCGCTGGCGCTACACCACCCGCGGCGAGATCGTCGGCCTGCCGGCCGTCGCCGAGGGGCTGGTGCACATCGGCAGCAAGGACCACTCGCTGCACACCGTGGACCTGGCCACCGGCCGGCTCCGCTGGGAGCTGGGCACCAAGGGCGAGCTGACCGGCTCACCGGTGGCCGTCGGCGGCCGGGTCTTCGTGGGCAGCAAGGACCGCTGCGTCTACGCGCTGGACTCCTACTACGGCACCGCTGTGCCGTAGCGAGGGCGCGTCGGCACCGCTGTGCCGTAGCGAGGGCGCGTCGGCACCGCTGTGCCGTAGCGATGGCGCGTCGGCACCGCCGTGCCGTGGCCGGTCAGCCCCGGCGGGCCTGCGGGTGGCGGGCGCACCAGCCCTCCCAGGCGGAGGCGACCATCGTCTCGACGTCGTACGCGGCCGACCAGTCCAGCTCCCGGTGGATCAGGTCGGCGGCGGCGACCACCCGGGCCGGGTCGCCCGGGCGGCGCGGGGCGATCTCCGGGGTGGTGTCGTGCCCGGTGACCTTGGCGATGACGGCGAGCATCTCGTGCACCGAGACCCCTTCGCCGCGGCCGATGTTCAGGGTCAGCCCGACCTGGCCGGTGGCCGCGTCGAGCTTCCTGACGGCCGCGACGTGGGCCGAGGCGATGTCGGCGACGTGGATGAAGTCGCGTACGCAGGTGCCGTCGGGGGTCGGGTAGTCGGCCCCGAAGACCCGCGGGGGCAGGCCGGCCGTCAGCCGCTCGAACACCATCGGGACGAGGTTGCTGACGCCCCCGTCGGCGAGCTCCGGCGAGGCGGCGCCGGCGACGTTGAAGTAGCGCAGCGAGACGGTGGACAGCCCGTACGCCCGGGCGGCGGCCTTCAGCAGCCACTCGCCGACCAGCTTGGTCTCGCCGTACGGGTTCATCGGTTCGCAGGGCGTGTGCTCGGTGACCAGGTCGACGTCGGGCATGCCGTAGACGGCGGCGGAGGAGGAGAACAGCACCCGGGGCACGCCCGCCGCGACCACGGCCTCCAGGACCATCCGCAGGCCCTCGACGTTCTCCTCGTAGTACCGCAGCGGCTCCGCGACGGACTCGCCCACCTGCTTCTTGCCGGCGATGTGCAGCACGCCGGTGACGCCGTGCTCCGCGATCGCGCGCTCGACGACGCCCCGCTGGAGGGTCGAGCCGACCACCAGCGGTACGCCGGCCGGCAGCCGGTCGGCCGCGCCGCTGCTCAGGTCGTCGAGCACCACCACCCGCTCGCCGGCCTCGACCAGCTGGTGCGTGACGTGCCCGCCGATGTAGCCGGCTCCACCCGTGATCAGCCAAGTCATAGCCGCATCCTATGCCGGGCCCGGACCGCCGGGGGTCGGTGGCGGGCACGGGCGGCGCGTCTTCCCCGGGGTGGGACATAAAGGTGAAATGCTGACAAAGCTCGGCCCGTTGCGGTGCTCTGAGACGCCGAAACCCCGCCTGCCGACCGCGGTCCGCACGAACCGGAGGTAGCCCAGGTGCGCCCCAAGAAGGAACCGACCCGCCCGATCCCGGCGGGGCCCCGCCCGACCGGGCCGAAGGCCGTGCTCGGCGCCGGCGCCGTCCTCGCCCTGGCCGGCCTGGCGCTCACCGGGTGCTCCGGCGCCGCGTCCTCCTCCTCGGCCGCCGCCTCCGGTACCTCCTCCTCCGCCAGCGCCTCCTCGGGCTCCCCGTCCCGTTCCTCGGCGAGCGCCTCCGCCGCGCCGTCCGGCACCCACCAGCTCCAGGAGGACTACCAGCGGGTGATCGCGGACGTGCTGCCCTCGGTGGTCCAGATCACCGCCGGCGACAGCCTCGGCTCCGGGATCGTCTACGACACCAAGGGCGACATCGTCACCAACGCGCACGTGGTGGGCAGTGCCACCACCTTCACCGTCACCCTGCCCAACAGCAGCAAGACCTTCGACGCCACCCTGGTCGGCACCTTCCCGGACTCCGACCTCGCGGTGGTCCGGCTCTCCGACGTGCCGAACGGCCTCAAGCCGGCCGCCTTCGGGGACAGCGGCAAGGTCGAGGTCGGCCAGATCACGCTGGCCATGGGCAGCCCGCTCGGCCTCGCCAGCAGCGTCACCCAGGGCATCGTCTCGGCCACCGGGCGGACGGTCACCGAACCGCAGAGCCCGAACTCGCCCGGCGCCACCATCGGCAACATGGTGCAGACCTCGGCCGCCATCAACCCCGGCAACAGCGGCGGCGCGCTGGTCAACCTCGACAGCCAGGTGATCGGGATCAACACCCTGGCCGCCGTCGACCAGGAGCTGAACGGGAACGCCGCGGCGGGGATCGGCTTCGCCATCCCCGCCGCGACCGTCACCAGCATCGCCGACCAGCTGATCAAGAGCGGCACGGTGACCAACTCCGGCCGCGCCGCCCTCGGGATCACCGCCCGGACGTACTTCGACAGCGACTTCCAGCCCGCCGGCGCCGCGATCGTCAGCGTCGTCTCCGGGGGCGCCGCCGAGGCGGCCGGTCTGGCGGCCGGCGACGTCATCACCAAGCTGGGCGACACCGGGATCACCACCATCGGCTCGCTCACCACGGCGCTGGCCGCCCTGCAGCCCGGCGCCAAGGAGACCGTCACCTACCAGCGGGACGGGCAGACCAAGACCGTCGACGTCACCCTCGGCACCCTGTAGGGAGGGCGCACCCAGAACTCGGGCCCGGCGAACCGTACCGCGCAAGGGAGGCGGATCGCCGGGCCCGAACCAGGCCCGCGGCCAGGGGTCAGGAGCGGGCGGCCCTGGTCCGCCAGGGGAGCTCCACGGTGACGCCGGTCGGGCCGCCGGCCGGGCTCTCCACCAGGAACACCCCATCCACCGCGCCGACCCGCTCGGCCAGCCCGGCCAGGCCGCCGCCCGGACGGGTGGTCGCACCGCCCCGGCCGTCGTCCTGCACCAGCAGCATCAGCCGGTCCTCGGCCCGCCAGACGTCCACCGTGGCCGCGTTCGCGCCGGCGTGCTTGGAGATGTTGGTGAGCAGTTCGCTGACGGTGAAGTAGGCGATCCCCTCCACCGCCGAGTCCGGCCGCTCGGCGCCGCCCAGGTCGACGTGCACCTTGACCCCGCCGGGGACGGTGCAGCGGGCGGCGACCGCCGACAGTGCCGCGTCCAGGCCGCGGTCGGTCAGCACCGCCGGGTGGATGCCGCGGGCCAGGTCGCGCAGCTCCTGCAGGGCCAGCTTCACCTCGCCGTGCGCCGCGCCCACCATCTTCGCCGCGGTGGCCACGGCCTCGGGGGTGTCGGTCTCGGTCAGCTTCTCCTTGGCCAGGCCCAGGTCCATCGCCAGGGCGACCAGCCGGGCCTGCGCCCCGTCGTGCAGGTCGCGCTCGATCCGGCGCAGGTCGGCGGCGGCGGTGTCCACCACGGCCCCCCGGTCCTCCTCCAGCTCGTGCACCCGCAGGACCAGCGCGTTCGGCGCGAGCAGGCTGTCCACCAGCATCCGTTCGAGTAGGGACATCCAGCGCACCACCCACGGCAGCACCGGCCAGCCGACCACCAGCAGGACCAGCGTCACCGTGAAGCTGATCAGCCCCCAGACCAGCAGCAGGACGTTGAACAGCGCCGAGCGCCAGCCGAGCCCGTCCGTCAGCGCCGCGATCACCCAGCCGGAGACCCCGGCGCGGCGCTGCACCAGCGGCGCGGGCTCCGGCGCGGTGGCGCCGAGGGCCATCCGCGCCCTGGTCCGTTCCAGCGCGCCCAGCCGGCGGCAGCCGGCCAGCCCGAGGGCCAGCAGCGGCAGCCCGAGCACCGTCACCGACAGCGCCAGGCCCACGGACAGGATGACCACCGTGAAGACGAAGCCGGCGATGCCGACCGGCAGGTTCAGCAGCAGGTGCTGGACCTGGCCCCACATCTGTGCCCCGTACAACGACGGTCGGCGAGGCTCCGCCGACCGGTGCTCCGCGGTGTCCATCCGACTCCACCCTCTCGCTCGACCAGGTGCCCACCAGCATCCCGGTAAGCGCGGGCGCCGGACCATGGGGGTGATCTCCGTCCCCGCCCGGGGGATAGCCCCACCCCCATCGGGCCTGGCCAGGCCGGGTGCGGTGTCCACCTCCCGTCTTGCGGGTCGGGCAGGTGGTGGAGCAGCCGGGCCGTGCACTTAGACTCACGCCTGAGCGATGGTTATGGGTGTGTAAAGAAGAGCGGTGATCCGCCGGGCCGTGGGCCCGCCCGGGCCGCCCGATGTGGAGGCGAACGCATGGAGGGGCAGCTGGTCGCTGCCGACCCCGCCGCGGGCAGTGGCTACTTCGACGCGTATGCGGCGGTAGGCCTGCTGGCGGTCATCGGCGTGCTCTTCGTCGCGGTGGCGTTCACCGCCAACCGCCTGCTCCGGCCGGTCGTGCACTCGCCGGAGAAGATGCTGACCTACGAGTGCGGCGTCGACCCCGTGGGCGAGGGCTGGGCGCACACCCAGGTCCGCTACTACGTCTACGCGTTCCTGTACGTGATCTTCGCGGTCGACGCGATCTACCTGTTCCCGTGGGCGACGGTCTTCGCCGCCGCGGGCTACGGCGTGGCCACGCTGGTGGAGATGTTCGTCTTCATCGGCTTCCTCGCGGTCGGGCTGCTCTACGCCTGGAAGAAGGGCGTTCTGGAATGGACGTGACCCACTCGCACGGTGCCGGCGGGCCCGTCCCGCTGGGGATCCCGGACCCGTCGCGCCCCGGCGCCGCCGTCGAGCAGCGCCGTCTCGGCCCGCTGGCCCGGCTCGCGCCGGACCCGGTCAAGGTGGTGCTCAACTGGGGGCGCCGCTACAGCCTCTGGTGCTTCAACTTCGGCCTGGCCTGCTGCGCGATCGAGTTCATCGCCGCCTCGATGGCCAAGCACGACTTTATCCGGATGGGCGTCATCCCGTTCGCGCCCGGGCCCCGCCAGGCCGACCTGATGATCGTCTCGGGCACCGTCACGGACAAGATGGCCCCGGCCGTCAAGCGCCTGTACGAGCAGATGCCCGAGCCCAAGTACGTGATCTCCTTCGGCGCCTGCTCCAACTCCGGCGGCCCGTACTGGGACTCATACTCCGTCACCAAGGGCGTCGACCAGATCATCCCGGTCGACGTCTACGTGCCCGGCTGCCCGCCGCGGCCCGAGGCACTGCTCCAGGGCATCCTCAAGCTCCAGGAGAAGATCGCCGCCGAGTCGCTGCCGGAGCGCTACGCCGCCCCCGCCTCCGCGCTGCGCCGCCCGCTGGTGGCCGGCCCCGGAGAGGCGGCCCGGTGACCCGCACCGCCGAGGAGACCGCCGCCGCGATCGGCCCGTGGGCCACCGCCGCCGAGGCCTACCAGCTGCTGACCGTCGACGTGCCGGCCGAGCACTGGATCGAGGCCCTCACCGCCGCCCGGGACACCCTGGGCCTGAGCTACTTCGACTGGCTGAGCGCCGTCGACGAGCTCGCCGAGGGCTACTCCGTCTCCGCACACCTGGCCGCGCTCGGCGAGGGCACCGTCCGCCACCTGCTGCTGCGCACCCGGATCCCGCGCGACAAGGCCGTCCTGCCGACCGCCGTCGAGGTGTTCGCGGGCGCCGGCTGGCACGAGCGCGAGACCCACGAGATGTTCGGCATCGCCTTCGCCGGTCACCCGCACCTGATCACCCTGCTGCTCCCGGACGGCTTCGAGGGCCACCCGCTGCGCAAGGACTTCGTCCTGGCGGCCCGGGTCGCCAAGGCCTGGCCCGGCGCCAAGGAGCCCGGCGAGTCCGAGGGCGACGGGCCCGCCCGCCGCAAGATGCAGCCGCCCGGCGTCCCCGACCCGAACGAGTGGGGGCCGCTCAAGGGCACCCTGCCGCCGGTCGCCGAGCGCCCGGCCCGCGGGGCCCGCGCGGGCGCCGCCGGCCGTACCCCGCGCGCCGCCGCGGCGGGCGCCGAGGCGGGCGAGGTCCGGCCGCGCCGGGCCCGCAGCGTCGACGCGGGCTCGGTCAGCCAGTCGGCCGCCCCGGCCGAGGGGGCTCCCGAGGCCGCCGCGGCCCCGGAGGTCCGGACCGACCGGCCGCGCCGCACCAGGAGCGTGAGCGAGGGCTCCACCAGCCAGGCCGCGGACACCGCCGCACCGGCCGCCGAGGCCGGACCGGCCGCGGACCGCCCGGCGCGGACCGCCCGTACCCAGTCCTCGGACGCCCCCTGGCACTCGCCCGTCCCGGCCCACGGGCCGGCCGAGCCGGAGCCGGAGACGGCCCCGAAGCCGGAGCCGACACCCGAGCCCGAGCCCGAGGCGCCGCAGGCGCCCGCCACCCCCGAGACGCCGGACCGGAACGGAGACAGCACGTGAGCCTGATCGACACGCTGCTGCGCTGCGTCGGCACCCTGGTGGCCTTCCTGACCCTCCCGCTGGTGATCGGCCAGACCGAGCACAAGGCGATGGCGCACATGCAGGGCCGGCTCGGCCCGATGTACGCCGGCGGCTTCCACGGCTGGGCGCAGCTGGTCGCCGACGGCGTGAAGTTCGCGCAGAAGGAGGACATCGTCCCGGCCGGCGCGGACCGCAAGGTCTTCCAGCTGGCCCCGGCGGTCGCGCTGCTGCCGTACCTGGTGGTGCTGCTGGCGATCCCGATCGGCCCGAACGGGCTGGTCGGCCAGGCGGTGGACGCCGGACTGTTCTTCGTGCTGGCCGTGATGGGCATCGGCGTGCTCGGCTCGCTGATGGCCGGCTGGGCATCGGCGAACAAGTTCTCGCTGCTCGGCGGCCTGCGCACGGCGGCCCAGCTGATGTCGTACGAGCTGCCGATGCTGCTGGCCGCGGCCTCGGTGGCGATGGCGGCCGGCACGGTCTCGCTGACCGGCATCGTGGACGGGTTCCACTGGTGGTGGCTGCCGTGGCAGGCCATCGGCGCCTTCGTGTTCTTCACGGCCGGCCTGGCCGAGCTGCAGCGCCCGCCGTTCGACATGCCGATCGCCGACTCCGAGATCATCTTCGGCGCGTACACCGAGTACACCGGCCTGCGCTTCGCGCTCTTCCTGCTCTCCGAGTACGCGGGCATCCTGGTGATCTCCGCGCTGACGGCCGTGCTCTTCCTCGGCGGCTGGCACGGCCCGTGGTCCGACAGCCTGGGCTGGCTGTGGACGCTGCTCAAGACCTTCGCGCTGGCCTTCGTGGTGATCTGGCTCCGGGTCACCTACCCCCGGCTGCGCGAGGACCAGCTGATGAAGTTCGCGTGGACCGGGCTGATCCCGCTCGCGCTCCTCCAGCTGGCCCTCACCGGCATCATCAAGGTGGCGATCTCCTGATGCGGATTCCAGGAAGCGGCCTGGCCAAGGGCCTGGCCGTGACGCTGCGGACGATGACGAAGAAGACCGTCACCGCGCAGTACCCCGACGTGCAGCCCGACCTGCCGCCGCGCACCCGCGGCGTCATCGCGCTGCTGGAGGAGAACTGCACGGTCTGCATGCTCTGCGCCCGTGAGTGCCCCGACTGGTGCATCTACATCGACTCCCACAAGGAGACGCTGCCGGCCGCCGACCCGAACGCCCGGGCCCGCACCCGCAACGTGCTCGACCGGTTCGCGATCGACTTCTCGCTCTGCATGTACTGCGGGATCTGCATCGAGGTGTGCCCCTTCGACGCGCTGTTCTGGTCGCCGGAGTTCGAGTACGCGGAGACCGACATCCTGGAGCTGACCCACGAGCGGGACCGGCTCCGCGAGTGGATGTGGACCGTCCCGGCGCCGCCCGCCCACGACCCGGCGGCCGAGGAGCCCAAGGAGATCGGCATGGCGCACAAGGCCGCCGACAAGCTCGCCGCCGCCGCGGCGGCCGCCGCCGAGGCCGAGGCCGGCGCATCGGAAGGTGATCAGCAGTGACGGCCCGTCTGCTCGCCGCCGCCGGATCGCTGGATCCGGCCGCGCGCTCCTTCCTCTCCCCGACCGGGGTCGAGATCGTCTTCCTGCTGGTCGGGCTGGTGGTGCTCGGCTCCGCGGTGGTCTCGGTGACCACCCGGCAGCTGGTGCACGCCGCGCTGTGGCTGGTGGTGGCGCTCGGCGGCCTGGCGGTCGAGTTCCTGCTGCTGACCGCCGAGTTCATCGCCTGGGTCCAGGTGCTGATCTACCTCGGCTCGGTCGTGGTGCTGGTGCTCTTCGGCCTGATGCTGACCAAAGCACCGATCGGCCGTTCGCCGGACGCCGACTCGGGCAACCGCTGGGTCGCCCTCGGGGTCGCCCTCGCCGCGGCCGCCACCCTGGTCACCCTGGTGGTGGACGCCTTCCGCTCCGCCTGGGTCGACCTGTCGGCGGGCGGCGGCTCCACCCGGGTCACCGGCGAGAGCCTGTTCCGGCACTGGGTGCTGCCCTTCGAGGCACTGTCCGTCCTGCTGCTGGCCGCCCTGGTCGGCGCGATCGTGCTGTCCCGGACCGGCAGGGGTCGGTTGCCCAGGCCCCGCGACGGCAGGCTCCGGGCCGGCAAGGCCGTGGGCCGCCCCGCCCCGTCCACCGCCCCGACGCAGGAGCGCTGACCACCGATGCACCTCGCCTACCCTGCCGTCCTCGCCGCGCTGCTGTTCAGCGTCGGCGTGTACGGCGTGCTCGCCCGGCGCAACGTCGTCCTGGTGCTGATGTCGGTCGAGCTGATGCTCAACGCCGTCAACCTCAACCTGGTCGCCTTCGACGCCTGGCTGCGCGACACCCTGCACGCCGGACAGGCGCTCACCCTGTTCACCATCACCATCGCCGCCGCCGAGATCGGCCTGGGCCTGGCCATCGTGCTGCTGGTCTTCCGGACCAGGGGCACCGCCGACGTCGACCGGATCACCGCGCTCGGCGACCCGGCCGAGGACGCCGCACAGCCCGCCGGAGCCGAGCTGAAGGGCCAGCCCGCCGCATGAACCTCGCGCTGCCCGTCCTCGTCCCCGTGCTGCCCGCGCTCGGCGCGGTCGCCCTCCTCGCCACCGGCCGCCGCGCCCCCGGCTTCGCCCGTCCGCTGGCGATCCTGCCGGTCGCCGTCTCCGCCGTGCTCGCCCTGGTGGTCGCCCTCCAGCTGGGCACCGGCCAGACCCTCGACATGGCCACCCGGCTCACCCCGACCGGCGGTCCCGACCTCTGGCTCGCCTTCCACCTGGACGGCTACAGCTCGCTGATCTCCGTCCTGGTCGGCCTGGTCGCCACCTGCGTGCAGGTCTACTCGACCGCCTACCTCAAGGACGACCCGCGCTACCCCTCGTACGCGGCGCTGGTCTCGCTGTTCACCGCCGCGATGTTCCTGGTGGTCTACTCCGGCGACCTGATCGTGCTGCTGGTCGGCTGGGAGATCATGGGCATCTGCTCGTACTTCCTGATCGGCCACCACTGGGAGACCGCGGACGCCCGGTCGGCCTCGCTGAAGGCCTTCCTGGTCACCAAGCTCGGCGACGTGCCGTTCCTGTTCGGCATCTTCCTGCTGGGCGCCGACGCCGGGACCTTCCGGATCGACGGGGTGCTCGCCGCCGCCGGCGAGGGCCGGCTCGGCCACCCCACCCTGACCGCCCTGCTGCTGCTCGCCGGCGTGGCCGGCAAGAGCGCGCAGTTCCCGCTGCACACCTGGCTCCCGGACGCGATGGCCGGCCCGACGCCGGTCTCCGCGCTGATCCACGCGGCCACCATGGTCGCCGCCGGCATCTACCTGGTGGCCCGGCTGATGCCGGTCTTCCTGCTCTCCGGCGCCGCCCTGGTGGTGCTGTCGGTGATGGCGGCCGTCACCATGGTCGGCTCGGCCCTGTGCGCCCTGGCACAGGACGACCTCAAGCGGGTGCTCGCCTACTCGACCGTCGGACAGCTCGGCTACATGGCCGGCGCGCTGGCGTCCGGCGACCGCGAGGCCGCCGTCTTCCACCTGGTCAGCCACGGCGCCTTCAAGGCCCTGCTGTTCCTGGCCGCCGGTGTGGTGATCCACGCCGCGCACACCAACTCCATCTCCGCGATGTCCCGGATGCCCGGCCTGCGCCGCCGCGTCCCGGACGCCTACTGGACGATGGGCATCGCCCTGGTCGCCCTGGTCGGCCTGCCGCCGTTCTCCGGCTTCTTCAGCAAGGAGGCGGTGTTCACCGCCGCCGAGCACGCGGCCACCGGCGAGGCGCTCACCAACGGCCTGGCCCCCGCCTCGGCGGTGCCCACCGCCGCCGGGTGGATCGTGCTGATCTCGGCCGGCCTCACCGCACTGCTCACCGCCGCCTACGCCACCCGGATGTGGCTGGTCGCCTTCCACGGCAAGGCCGTCCCCGGCGTCACGCCGGCCGCCCCCGCCGCCCCCGAGCCCGGCGCGCCGTACTCGCCCGAGCCGGACGAGGCCGACCCGGGCCAGGCCGAGCCGCCCGCGATGCGTTGGCCGCTGTGGGTGCTGGCCGTGCCGACCATGGCCTTCGGCATCACCAGCCTGCGCACCGACTGGCTGCCCGCCCTGCTGGACGGCGGTTCGCTGCGGCCCTCCACCGCCACCGCCGTGATCGGCACCGGCCTGGCCGTCGCGGGCATCCTGATCGCGTACGCCGCCTGGCGCTCGGCCACCGCCCGCCAGGCCGTCCGCCCGGCCGGCTCCGAGCGGGTGCCCGAGCAGGCCGGACCGCCGGCCGTCGAGTCGCTGCCCGCCGACCCCGGACGCCTCCTGCTCGGCCCGCTGCACGGGCCCGCGCAGCACGGCTTCGGCGTCGACCGGCTGTACAGCGCGCTGTTCGTCCGCCCGACGGCCGCCGCCGCCCGGCTGGTCCGCTTCCTGGACCGCGAGGTCGTCGAGACCTACGTCCGCGGCGCGGGCGACGGCGCCAACCTGCTCGGGTGGCTGGTCCGCCGGACGCAGACCGGCAACGCCCAGACCTACCTGAGCGCCCTGCTCGCCGGGGCCGTCCTGCTCGCCGTCCTGGTGGCGGTCGGCTCATGACCCTGCACCGCACACCCCGCCGGCCCGCAGGACGAATCTGGAGCACCCGATGAACGCAGTCCTCATCGCCCTCCTGGTGCTGCCGCTGCTCGGCGCCGCCGCCACCCTGGCCCCGCTCGGCCGCGACCCGCACACCGCCGACCGGCGCGCGCTGCGGCTCGGCGTCGGCGTCACCGGCGCGGTGCTGGCCCTCACCGTCGTCCTGGCCGCCGGCTTCGACCACGACGAGCCGGGCCGGATGCAGGCCGTCACCGACACCGCCTGGATCCCCGCCATCGGCGTCCGCCTCCACCTCGGCGTGGACGGCATCTCGCTGCCGCTGATCGTGCTCACCGCGCTGCTCACCCTGCTCTGCGCGGTGTACTCCACCAAGCGGCTGCCCAGCGGGGACGGCATCCCGGGCGCCCGCGCCTTCGTCGGGCTGCTGCTCCTGCTGGAGGTCGGCATGCTCGCCACCTTCGCGGTGCTGGACCTGGTGCTGTTCTTCCTGGCCTTCGAGATCGTGCTGATCCCGATGTACTTCCTGATCGCCCGCTGGGGCAGCGGTCGCAAGGTGCCGGCGGCCAACCGCTTCATCCTCTACACCCTGCTCGGCTCCGCCGTGATGCTGCTCGGCTTCCTGCTGATCGGCCTCGACGCCGGCACCTTCGACATGACCGCGCTCGCCCGGGCGCACGGCAGCGGCCTCAGCCACACCACCCAGGTGGTCGCCGCGCTCGCCGTCCTGGTCGGCCTCGCCGTCAAGGCGCCCGCCTGGCCGCTGCACAGCTGGCTGCCGGACGCGCACACGGCCGCGCCCACGGTCGGCTCGGTGCTGCTCGCCGGCGTGCTGCTCAAGATGGGCACCTACGGCCTGGTCCGGGTCCTGCTGCCGATCGTCCCGGAGGGCGCGACGACCTTCGCGCCGTACCTGGGGGCGTTCGCCGCGGTCGGCATCGTCTACGGCTCGCTGGCCTGCCTCGCGCTGGCCCGCCCGGGCGCCAAGGGCGACCTCAAGCGGCTGATCGCCTTCTCCTCGGTCGGCCACATGGGCTTCGTCCTGCTGGGCATCGCCTCGCTCACCCCGGCCGGCGTCAACGGCGCGCTGTTCGCCAACATCGCCCACGGCCTGATCACCGGCCTGCTGTTCTTCCTGGTCGGCGCGGTCAAGGACCGCTACGGCACGGCCGACCTCGACACCCTGGCCGGGGCCACCGGCGCAGCGCTGTACGGTCGGGCGCCGCGGATCGGCGCCCTGCTCGCCTTCGCCGCCGTCGCCAGCCTCGGCCTGCCCGGCCTGGCCGGCTTCTGGGGCGAACTGCTCGCCATGTTCGGCGCCTTCGAACCGGCCGCCGGGCTCTCCCGCCCCGCCTTCCTGACCTACCTGGTCCTGGCCGGCCTCGGCACCCTGCTCACCGCCGCCTACCTGCTGGTCGTGGTCAAGCGGGTCTGCATGGGCGACCCCGAGCAGCCCGCCCCGGTCGCCGACCTGCCGGACCTGCAACGCTACGAGGCCGTCAGCTGGACGCCGCTGGCCGCGCTCACCGTGGTCGCGGGCCTGTGGCCGGCCCTGCTGCTCAGCCTGTCCGACCCGGCCGTCAAGCACCTCCTCGGGGGTGGCTGACCCGTGCTCAGCACCCCGACCGGCACTCATCTCCTGGGGCAGCCAGCCATGAGCTCACTCGCCGTCACCGACCCGGGCAGCCTGATCCAGTCCGTCGACTGGGTGGCCGTCGCGCCCCCGCTGGTCGCGGCCCTGGCCGCGCTGGCCGTGCTGCTGGCCGACCTGCTGCTGCCCGAGCGCAGCCGCAGGGCCCTCGGCTGGACCGCCGTCGGCGGGCTGGTGCTGGCGCTCGCCGTGCTGCTCCCGCTGACCCGCGGCCCGGCCCGGTCCACCTTCTGCCTGACGGGCGCGGGCGCCTGCTCCTACGTGGCCGACCACTACGCGCTCGCCTTCCAGCTGCTCGCCCTCGGCGGCGCGCTGATCGCCGCGCTGCTGTCGCTGCACACCGTGGACGAGGAGAAGCTGCCCGGCGGCGAGTACTGGTTCCTGTTGCTGTCCAGCGCCAGTGGCGCCGCCCTGCTGCCCGCCTCCCGGGACCTGGCGACGCTGATCATCGCCCTGGAGGTGGCCTCGCTGCCCGCCTTCGCCCTGGTCGGCCTGCGACGGGACGGGCGCGGCGCGGAGAGCGCGCTCAAGTTCTTCCTCTCCTCGGTCACCGCGACCGCCGTGATGCTGCTCGGCGTCAGCTTCGTCTACGCCGCCACCGGCTCCGTCCACCTCACCGCCGTCGCGGACGGCCTGCTGCACGCGCCCGGCCAGCTCAAGCCGCTGGCCGAGGCCGGCGCCGCACTCACCCTGGTCGGCTTCGTGTTCAAGGTCGCCGCCGTGCCGTTCCACTTCTGGGTGCCCGACACCTACACCGGCGCCCCGCTGCCGGTGGCCGGCTACCTCTCGGTGGTCGGCAAGGCCTCCGGTCTGGCCGGCCTCGCGCTGGTCACCACCGTCGCGTTCCGCCCGTACGGGCACACCTGGGGGCTGGCCCTGGCCGTGCTCGCCGCGCTCACCATGACGGTCGGCAACGTGGGCGCGCTGCGCCAGCGGCCCGGCACCGAGCACAGCGCGGTACGGCTGCTCGCCTGGTCCTCGGTCGGCCAGGCCGGTTACCTGCTCGTCCCGGTGGCCGCCGCCGGCTACGCGGGCTCGGGCGAGCCGCTGGGCGCCACCGTCGCGTACGCGCTGATCTACGGGCTGGTCAACCTGGGCGCCTTCGGCGTGGTCGCGGTCGTCCAGCGCTCCGGCGCCACCCGGCTGGACGACCACCGCGGCCTGTTCGCCCGGCACCGCTGGAGCGCCCTCGCGCTGGCCTTCTTCCTGCTCTGCCTGGCGGGCCTGCCGCCGGGCGTGATCGGGCTGTTCGGCAAGGTGGTGGTCTTCCGGGCCGCCGTCGACGCCGGGCTCGGCTGGCTGGCCGTCGTGATGGCGGCCAACGTGGCGATCGCCCTCTTCTACTACCTGCTGTGGACGGCGAAGCTCTTCGCCCCCGCCGAGGGCGCGCCCGCCGCGCTCCGGGTCCCCGGCCCGCTGGCCGCCACCCTCGGTCTGACCGCCGCCGGCGCGGCCGTTCTGTCGCTCGCTCCGCAGCTCATCCTCCAGGTGGTCTCCGGCAGCCTGTTCTGACCTGCCGGGCCGCCCGGCGGCCGGTAGCGTCCGGTGCACAAGGGAACGAACCCGGCCCATCCTGCCGTTGAGCTGGGCAGAGGGACGGACGGACGGGGTGTCCCTCGCGCACCACATGGAGGGTCTGGCGTGCACCGCGGGCACAACGGGTTGAGGACGGCCGTACTACTCGGCGCGCTGTCGGTGCTGATCCTGGTGATCGGCAGCTTCTTCGGCCGGACCGGCCTCCTGGTGGCCCTGCTCGTCGCGGTCGGCACCAACGCGTACGCCTACTGGAACAGCGACCGGCTCGCCCTGCGGGCCATGCGGGCCCGGCCGGTGAGCGAGATCGAGGCGCCGCAGCTGTACCGGATCGTCCGGGAGCTCTCCACCTCGGCCCGCCAGCCGATGCCCCGGCTGTACATCTCGCCCACCCCGGCGCCGAACGCCTTCGCCACCGGCCGCAACCCGCGCAACGCCGCGGTCTGCTGCACCGACGGCATCCTGCACCTGCTGGACGAGCGCGAGCTGCGCGGGGTGCTCGGCCACGAGCTGAGCCACGTCTACAACCGCGACATCCTGATCTCCTCGGTGGCGGGCGCGCTCGCCGCGGTGGTGATGTTCCTGGTCAACTTCGCCTGGCTGATCCCGTTCGGCCGCAGCGAGGACGACGACGGGCCGGGCCTGTTCGGCATGCTGCTGATCATGATCCTCGGGCCGCTCGCCGCCGGGCTGATCCAGCTGGCCGTCAGCCGCTCCCGCGAGTACCAGGCCGACGCCGACGGCGCCCGGATCACCGGGGACCCGCTCGCCCTCGCCAGTGCCCTGCGCAAGCTCGACGCCGGCACCCAGCGGCTCCCGCTGCCGCCCGAGCCGCAGATCCAGACGGCCAGTCACATGATGATCGCCAACCCGTTCCGGCCCGGCGAGTTCGGCGCCCGGCTGTTCTCCACCCACCCGCCGATGCGGGAGCGGATCGCCCGGCTGGAGCGGCTGGCGGGCCGTTAGGGGCCCGGCCGGTCCGAGGCCCGGGGCCGGCGGGGCCGAGGTCCCGGTCCGGCGGGGCCGGCGGGCCCGGTTGGGCTTCCCGGGGTACCGGGGGCGGCGGGCCCGGCGCGTCCCGGGCGTCCCCGCGCGGCGGCTGGTAGTGCTTGCTCGATCAGCCGTCGAGCACCCCGGCCCGGGCCGGGCGCGGAAGGTGCGCCGCCGTGACGTTTCTGCCCCAGGAGGACCGGAGCTCCCCGCCCCGGCCGCCCGCCCCCCGAGCCCGCCGGCGCGCCGCCCGCAGGGCCCGCCGCGGCCGGGCCCTGGCCGTCTGGCTGACCACGACCGATCACAAGCAGATCGGCACCCTCTACATGGTCACCTCGTTCGGCTTCTTCCTGGTCGGCGGCGTGCTGGCGATGGTGATGCGGGCCGAACTGGCGAGGCCCGGCACCCAGATCGTCTCCAACGAGCAGTTCAACCAGGCGTTCACGATGCACGGCACGATCATGCTGCTGATGTTCGCGACGCCGCTGTTCGCGGGCTTCGCCAACTGGTTCATGCCGTTGCAGATCGGCGCGCCCGACGTGGCCTTCCCACGGCTGAACGCGCTGGCGTACTGGCTGTACCTGTTCGGCTCGCTGATCGCCGTCGGCGGCTTCCTGACCCCGGACGGCGCCGCGGACTTCGGCTGGTTCGCCTACACGCCGCTGTCCGGCGCCCTGCACTCGCCCGGCATCGGCAGCGACATGTGGATCATGGGGCTGGCGTTCTCCGGCTTCGGGACGATCCTCGGCTCGGTCAACTTCATCACCACCATCGTCTGCCTGCGGGCGCCCGGCATGACGCTCTTCCGGATGCCGATCTTCGTCTGGAACATCCTCTTCACCAGCATCCTGGTGCTCTTCGCCTTCCCCGTCCTGGCCGCCGCACTGCTGGCCCTGGAGGCGGACCGGAAGTTCGGCGCGCACGTCTACGACCCGGTCAACGGCGGGGCGATGCTCTGGCAGCACCTGTTCTGGTTCTTCGGCCACCCCGAGGTCTACATCATCGCGCTGCCCTTCTTCGGCATCATCACCGAGATCATCCCGGTCTTCAGCCGCAAACCGGTCTTCGGCTACACCGGTCTGATCGCCGCCACCATCGCGATCACCGGGCTCTCGGTGACGGTCTGGGCGCACCACATGTTCGTCACCGGCCAGGTGCTGCTGCCGTTCTTCTCGATCATGACGCTGCTGATCGCCGTGCCGACCGGGGTGAAGTTCTTCAACTGGATCGGCACCATGTGGCGCGGCTCGCTCAGCTTCGAGACCCCGATGCTGTGGAGCATCGGCTTCCTGGTCACCTTCCTCTTCGGCGGCCTCACCGGGGTGCTGCTGGCCTCGCCGCCGATCGACTTCCACGTCTCGGACAGCTACTTCGTGGTCGCCCACTTCCACTACGTGGTCTTCGGCACCGTGGTCTTCGCGATGTTCGCCGGCTTCTACTTCTGGTGGCCCAAGATGACCGGGCGGATGCTGGACGAGCGCGTCGGCCGGGTGCACTTCTGGACGCTCTTCGTCGGCTTCCACACCACCTTCCTGGTGCAGCACTGGCTCGGCGCCGAGGGCATGCCGCGCCGCTACGCCGACTACCTGGCCTCGGACGGCTTCACCACCCTCAACACGGTCTCCACCATCGGCTCGTTCCTGCTGGGACTGTCCACCCTCCCGTTCCTCTACAACGTCTGGCTGACCCGCCGCCGCGGCCTCCGGGCCGACGGCGACGACCCCTGGGGGTACGGCCGCTCGCTGGAGTGGGCGACCTCCTGCCCGCCGCCGCGGCACAACTTCGTCACCCTGCCGCGGATCCGCTCGGAATGCCCGGCCTTCGACCTCCACTACCCGGCGGTCGCGGAGTTCGACCGGCTGCAGAACACCGGTGAACCGACGGCGCCCGAGCGGAAGTGAGCGACTGAGCGGACCGGCGGAGAAATCCTCGACCGGCCTGTCGAACCGGCCGCCGCCCGTTCGACGTACGGGATGGAAGCATCCAGCGGGCCCACCCGGGCCCCCGACGACGGAGCAGACGATGCGATTCATGATGCTGGTGAAGGCCAACGCGGACTCCGAGGCCGGCGTGCTGCCGACCTCCGAGGCGATCGCCGAGATGGGCCGCTACAACGAGGAACTGATCAAGGCGGGCGTGATGCTCGCCGGCGACGGCCTGCGGCCCACCTCCGAGGGCGTGCGGCTGACGTTCTCCGGGAACGGCCGGCCCACCGTCACCGACGGTCCGTTCACCGAGACCAAGGAACTGCTGGCCGGCTACTGGATGATCGAGGTCGGCTCGCGCGAGGAGGCCCTGGAGTGGGCCTCGCGGGTGCCGTTCCGCGACGGCGAGACGCTGGAGGTCCGGCGGGTCTTCGAGGCCTCCGACTTCCCGGCCGACGCCGTCTCCGCCGAGACGCTGGAGAAGGAGCAGGCCTGGCGGGACGCCAACCAGCGGCCGATCGGCGGCTGACCGCGTTTCCCCGGGGTGTCCGGAGCCGGAACCTGCTCTGATGAGGGGCTGTGACAGCCTCGGACACCCCTGCCTCCGGCCCCCCTGCCTCCGGCCCCCCGATCCATGGCACCCCGGCGACCGGCACCCCCGCGCCCGGTGCCCCCGCGCCGTCGGACGGCCGCACCGCCGTGGACCGGGCGGTGGACGCCGTCTGGCGCATCGAGTCCGCCCGGATCACCGCCGTGCTCGCCCGCCTCGTCGGCGACTTCGGCGCGGCCGAGGAACTCGCCCAGGACGCCCTGGTCGCCGCCCTGGAGCAGTGGCCCCGGACGGGAGTGCCGGACAACCCCGGAGCCTGGCTGACGGCCACCGCCCGGCACCGCGCGATCGACCTGATCCGCCGCGAACGCCGCTACGCCGGCAAGCTCGCCCAGGTCGGCCGGGACCTGGCGGTCGAGCAGCGGGCCGGCACCGGGGACCCGGCCGCCGCACCCGCCGAACCCATCGAGGACGACCTGCTGCGGCTGGTCTTCACCGCCTGCCACCCGGTGCTCTCCGCGGAGGCCCGCACCGCGCTGACCCTCCGGGTGATCGGCGGCCTGCGGACCGAGGAGATCGCCCGCGCCTTCCTCACCTCCGAGACCACCGTCGCCCAGCGCATCGTCCGGGCCAAGCGGACGCTGGCCCGCGCCGAGGTGCCGTACGAGGTCCCGGAGGGCGCCGAACTGGCCGTCCGGCTCGCCTCCGTGCTGGAAGTGATCTACCTGGTGTTCAACGAGGGCTACGCCGCCACCGCCGGCGACGACTGGATGCGGCCCGCGCTCTGCGAGGAGGCGATGCGGCTCGGCCGGGTGCTCGCCGGCCTGATGGGCGACGCGGCCGAGGTGCACGGCCTGGTCGGCCTGATGGAGCTCCAGGCCTCCCGCTCGGCGGCCCGGACCGGCCCGGACGGCGCACCCGTGCTGCTGCTCGACCAGGACCGGCGGCGCTGGGACCAGCTCCTCGTCCACCGCGGCCTGGCCGCCCTCGACCTGGCCTGGGGGCTGGCCACCCCGCCCGGCCCGTACACGCTCCAGGCCGCCATCGCAGCCTGTCACGCCCGGGCCCGCACCCCCGAGGACACCGACTGGGTGCGCATCTCCGCCCTGTACGCCGCGCTCGCCGAGCGTGCCCCCTCCCCGGTGGTGGAGCTGAACCGGGCGGTGGCGCTGGGCATGGCGTTCGGCCCCGCCACCGGGCTGGAACTGGCCGACCTGCTGGTCGACGAACCCGCACTGCGGGGCTACCACCTGCTGCCGACCGTCCGCGGCGACCTGCTGGCCCGGCTCGGCCGGCACACCGAGGCCGCCGCCGAGTTCGAACGGGCCGCCGCCCTCACCCGCAACGGCCGCGAGCGCGCCGTCCTGCTCGGACGGGCCGCCTCCAGCGCCCGCGAGGCGACGGACGGGGGACCGCCGCCGCCCGTACGCTGACGGGGACGGAGGGGCCGGACGGGGGACCGCCGCCGCCCGTACGCTGACGGGGACGGAGGGGCCGGACGGGGGGAGTGGCCATGGGTGTCCGCGACACGGCGCAGGGGATCGGACGGAAGGCGACGACGGCGCTCGGCAACGCCGCACAGGCCGGGCGCAGCGTCCGCGCCAGGGCCGGGGAGGCCGGGCGGAGCGCCCGCGCCAGGGCGGGGGAGGGCGACTGGGTCCGGCGGGCGCTGGCCGCGGTGCCGCCGCCGCAGGCACCGGCCGACGAGCGGTGGGAGGTCTCGATCGCCGCGCTGATCGGCAGCCACCCGAAGGTGCCCTCGCCCGCGGTACGGCTGCTGCACCTGCTCGACGACCTCGGCCAGGTCGTGATCGGCCCGGAGACCGTCGGCTTCGACGGCGCGGAGGTCGCCTGGGACAAGGTGCTGGAGCTCCGGCTGCACAGCACCGCCGACCTGCTGCCGGACGTCGTGCTCGACAAGGAGGTCGACCGGGTCCTGGACCTCCTGCCGCCGGTGCCCGGCCGCAAGTGGCTGGTGACCACCCTGGCGGAGGGGCTGCTCACCCTCGTCCAGGCCGCGATCGAGGCGGCCGAGCGGGAGGACCGCGGCCTGCCCTGCGAGCTGGTCCACCGGAACCTGCTGGGCCGCCCGAAGCAGCTCTCCGGCGGGCTGTTCGCCGCCGCCGCCCTGGCCGCGACCCCGCAGGCCGCCGAGAGCCTGGTCGCGACGGCCAGGGCGCACGGGGTGCCGGTGGTGGAGGTGGCCCCGGCGGACCTCGGTGTCCGGGCGGACCGCGCGCAGCGGCTGCGGGACGCCTCGCTCCGGCTCCAGGAGCGGATCCGCGGTCTGCGATCCGGCCCGGCCGGTCCCGCCGCCCTCGACGGCCCGGCGGACGAGCCGCCGGCGATCAGCCTGGAGAAGGCGCCCACGCCCTGAGCGGCGGTTCCCCGAGCCCGGTGGTGGGCCCCGCGCCGCCGTACCGGACCCCGGGGCTGCGCCGCAGGTGCGAAGGGACCGGCCTCGGTACCGAAACGGGCGCGCTCACCTACGCACCCGACGCCTCGCCGCCGGGAAGGAGCTCGGCGACCAAGGCGCGGATCCGTCGCTGGATCTCGTCGCGGATCGGCCGCACCGCCTCGACTCCCCGGCCGGCCGGATCCTCCAGCTTCCAGTCGAGATACCGCTTGCCGGGGAAGTAGGGGCAGGCATCGCCGCACCCCATGGTGATCACCACGTCCGAGGCCTGAACCGCTTCGACGGTCAGGACCTTGGGCGTTTCGGCGGAGATGTCGATCCCGACCTCGTTCATCGCCTCGACGACGGCCGGGTTGACGCTGCCGGCCGGGGCCGAACCGGCCGAGCGGACCTCGACCCGGTCACCGGCAAGGTTGGTCAGGAAGGCGGCCGCCATCTGGGACCGGCCTGCATTGTGGACACAGACGAACAGTGCGGACGGGGTGGCAGTACTCACGAGGACATTCCTTGCCGAGATGAGGAATCAGTGACGGGTGGACCGGGTGACGTCCCGCTGCTCGGGCTCGCCATGAGGGGCTATCACCGACTCGTCCGCGTCGGCGCGGTGGCCGAACAGGGCGGCGAGCAGGCCCAGCCCGACCACCGTTCCGACGAGTTGGGCACCGATGAACGCGAGGACGGAGGACGGGGCGATCCCGGCGAACGTATCGGTGAAGGCACGGCCGATCGTGACGGCCGGATTGGCGAAGCTGGTGGAGGACGTGAACCAGTACGCCGCCCCGATCCAGCCCGCGACCACGATCGGTGCGAGGTGGGTACGGCCGGTGCGGACCAGGCCGAGGACCAGGAGAACGAGTCCTGCGGTCGCCACGACCTCACCCAGCCACAGGTGGCCGGCGAACCGCTCGTGCGTCGACCAGCTCACCAAGGGTTTTGCGAACATGGCGTTCGCCAGCACGGCGCCGCCGACGGCTCCGACGATCTGCGCCCCGACACGGCCCAGGACCTCGCGCGGGGCCGGGCCGTCCCCAGTCGTGCGCCCGGTCCACCACGCGGCGAGCGTGACGACGGGGTTGAAGTGGGCGCCGGATATCGGGCCGAGCAGGACGATCAGCACGCCCAGGCCGAACACCGTGGCGAGGGAGTTGGCCAACAGCCGCACGCCCACGTCCTGGCTGAGCTGCTGGGCCTGAATGCCCGAGCCGACCACGACGGCGACCAGCGCCGCCGTACCGACCGCCTCCGCGGTGATCCTGCGGCCGAGCGGGGCGAGCTCCGTCATCTCGACCCGCCGACGCCCGCCCCGGCCTCGGCCGGGGTCCGCAGGAGCGAGGCGAGCTTGGCCAGTGCCGCGGGCAGCACCCAGTAGTAGACCCAGGTGCCGCGACGCTCCGAGCCGACCAGTCCCGCGTCACGCAGCACCTTCAGGTGATGGGAGATCGTCGGCTGGGAGACGTCGAAGGGCCCGGTGAGGTCGCAGACACAGGCCTCGCCACCCTCGTGCGAGGCGATCAGGGACAGCAGTCTCAGCCTCACCGGGTCGGACAGCGCCTTGAACATCTTCGCGAGCTCGACCGCGGCGTCCTCACCCAGGGGCTCGCGGACCATCGGCGAGCAGCACACGACCGCATCGTCCTGGCCGAGCACCGGCAGTTCCAGATTCGACATGCATCTATGTTGACAGTCATCTATTCAGAGAGCAACCTTGGCGACATCGACATCGATATCCATCGATACAGAGGAGCCTGTCGTGTCCCGTGTCCAGCTCGCCCTTCGGGTCGCCGACCTCGAAGCCTCGATCGCCTTCTACACGAAGCTGTTCGCCACCGAGCCCGCCAAGCGGCGGCCCGGTTACGCCAACTTCGCCGTCACCGATCCCCCGCTCAAGCTGGTCCTCATCGAGGGCGCTGCCGGCGAGGAGACTCGCCTCGACCACCTGGGAGTCGAGGTGACGGCACCGGACCAGGTCGCCGCAGCCGCCGACCGGCTCAAGGAGGCCGGGCTCGCCACGTTCGAGGAGAACGACACCTCCTGCTGCTACGCGCTCCAGGACAAGGTGTGGGTCCACGGCCCCGGCAAGGAGCCCTGGGAGGTCTACGTCGTCAAGGCCGACGCCGACCGGCTCGGCAGGAGCGCCATCGGCGGCGGCGACGCCTGCTGCACCTCCGTCGAGCACGGCAGCCGAGCCACCCCCACCCCCCCCGCCACCTGATGCAGTCGCTGCGGCTCGCCGAGGAGTCCCGGGACGCCGCACTCGGCGCAGGTCCGTCGACCCCGCGCACCTGAAGTCGACCCCGCGCACCTGAACGGGAAACGCGCCCACACCTTCACGCCGCAGGACTTCGGGCGCGTCAGGTGGTGCGCTTCGGCCGCCGTGCCCGGGGTGTCGACGTCAACGAACGGGCGCGGACGCTGCTCGCGGCGCGACCCGGCCGGACCTGATCCGGGTCCCCGTTCCGAGGCGGAAGGGGCCCGGTCCGCCACCGGGGGCGAGTGCGTGCCGTGCGTGGGAGGCTGTTCTCATGACGGTGATCCAAGGCATCTTGAACGTCCTCTGGCTGATCTTCTGCGGCATCTGGATGGCCCTTGCGTACGCAATTGCCGGAATCATCTGCTTCATCCTGATCATCACGATCCCGTTCGGCATCGCCAGCTTCCGTATCGCCGGATACGTGCTGTGGCCGTTCGGCCGGACGACCGTGGTGCGGGCGGACGCCGGGGCGGCGTCCTGCATCGGCAACGTGATCTGGCTGGTGTTCGCCGGCTGGTGGCTGGCGCTCGCGCACATCGCCACCAGCATCCCGCTGTTCGTCTCGATCATCGGGATCCCGTTCGGCTGGGCGAACCTCAAGATGATCCCGATCTCGCTGATGCCGCTCGGGCGCGAGGTGGTCGACTCGGACCAGCGGTTCGCCGGCTGGTGAGGCGCGGGGCCCGCGGGCCGGCGTCCGGCCGGGCGGACCCGGCGCGGTGTCAGTCCGCGCCGTGGGACCGGAGTTCGCCCCAGGTGCCGGTGGCCGCCGTGCGGGCGGCCGCCCGCAGCCTGGGGTCCGTCGCCTCCTCCGCGGCCTCCAGGGCGATCTTCCAGGCGTAGCCGGCCGGGTCGCTCCCGGCGAGGATCCGCAGCAGTGGGCCCACCGCGCGCGGGTCACCGCGGTGGGCGAGGCCCCGGGCGGCCTCGGCGACGACCTGGTCGGCCGGGTCGTCGAGCAGCCCGGCCAGGGCGTCCCGCAGGGCCGGGCTGTCGCCCTCGACGGAGGCCAGCGCGAAGGCGGCCCAGTCGCGGACGCCCTCGTCCGGGTCGGCGAGCAGGACCGTCACCAGGTCCATCCCCTCGGGGCGGTCGAGGCCGACCAGGCCGGCCAGCGCGAACGCGACGGAGTGCCGTACCCGCGGGTCGGGATGGTGGACGTGCCGGGCGAGGTCCGGCAGCGCGGCGGGGTCCCGCTGGTGGCCGAGCCCGGACACTACCGACCGCAGCACGGCCGGATCCCGCTCCTCGGCCGCCATCCGCCGCAGCAGCGCGACCACCTGCCCGGCGTGCGGCCGATCCCGGGACGCGTAGTCGAACTGGGCGAGCACGTCCGCCCCGAACTCCCGCTCCCGGACGGTGCCCCCGCACAGCCGCTCGGCGCCCCGGAACGCAGGCTCCCCGCCCCGGGCGTGCAGCAGCCGGACCGGTTCCCACCAGCAGGGGTGCTCGGAGTCGGGCGCGGCCAGGGCCCGGGCCGCGAGCTCCTCGAACGGCGGCTCGACGCCCAGCGCCGCCTCCAGCAGGCACACCACGGCCGCATGACCGTCCTGCACCCCGGCCGTCGCCGGGAGTCCGCCGACCCCGGTGAGCTCCACCGTCAACAGGGCTGTCCCGTCCGGCTGTTCCTCGCGGCGCACCGCCACCGGTTCCCGCGCCGCCGGTTCCCGCACCGCCACCGGGCCCGGCGCCGCCGCCGTGAGCCGGCGGCGCAGTTCCTCCACCGGGTCGCGGCCCAGCCAGCCGCGGGCGCACTCCAGCGGCGTCCTGCCGTCGGCGTCGGGCCCCGCCGGGTCGGCGCCCGCGTCGAGCAGCGCCCGCACCGCCCCGTACGCGCCGCGCTCCGCCGCCCGTGCGAGGGCCGGCGTCCGGTCGGGGTCGGCGCCGTACTCCACCAGCAGCGCGGCCATCGCCCCGTCGCCCGCGGCGGCTGCCACGACCAGCGGGCCGGTCGCGGCGCCGTCGGCCGGCTCGGCGGGGACACCGGCCGCCAGCAGGTCGCGGACCTTCGGCAGGTCGCCGTGCCGCACGGCCGTCAGCAGGGCGTCGGCGTCGTCCTCGCTCATGGGTCCAGCATCCCGCACCGGGTGGTCGCCGGGCGGGTCCGCAGCGCCGGGGCGTCCCCGGGTCGTTCGCCGGGTCGTTCGCCGGGGCCGGGCGGGTCCGCGGCGGCCGGGTCGGTACGGTGAGCGGGCATCAGAGGTTCCGTCGAAGGAGATCCGACCACCGTGCCCAGCTGGCAGAGCACCCTGACCGCCGCCGGGATCGCCGGGACCGCACGGCGCGCCGACTACACGGTCGCCGCCCGCCGGGTGCTGCGCCGCGAGCAGGCCCCGTACCTGGCGCTCAGGCTGCTGGCGGCCCCGCCGCTGGTGCCGTACCTGGCCAGCGGTCTGGCCTTCATGAACCTGGTGGACGACGTCGCCGAGTCCGGCTCGCCGGAGCAACGCGCCTCCGGTCTGCGGGAGTTGACCGTCCGGGTCGAGCAGGCGCTGGAGTCCGGCGACAGTGGCGACCCGGTGCTGCGGGCGTACGCGCACGCCGTACGGGCCCGCGGGCTGCCGGTGCACTGGGTGTCCGACTTCCTGGCCGGTGCGGCCACGGCCGAGGCGCAGTTCACCGGGTTCGACACCGAACGGGACTACCAGGACTACCTGGACACCTACGCCTGGCCGGGGCTGACGGTCTTCACCGGCCTCCAGTACCGGGGCGGACCGGACCCGGCGCAGGCCGCCGGCTGGCGCCGGTTCGTGGACGCCGCGCAGCGGGTCGACTTCCTCGCCGACCTGGCCGGGGACCTGGCCGCCGGGCGCCTGTGCATCCCGCGCGAGCGGCTGGCGGAGCACGGCGTGACCCGCGCCGAGCTGGAGCAGGGCCGCGACGGGGCCGCCGTGCGGGCCCTGCTCCTCGACCAGTGCGCCCGGGCCCGGACCGCGCTCGACGCCGCCGCCGACGTGGTCGAGCTGGCCGACCCGGGCCTGCGGCGGGTGGGCCGGACGATGACCGACCTGATGGCGCACCAGCTGGCGGCGGTGGAGCGGGCCGGCGTCCGGGCGCTGCGCCGGGACGTCGGCTACGGGGTGCTGGCGCCGCTGCGGATCCTGGCCCGGGCCCGTCGGACGCCGGTGCACTGAACGGCGTCCGGTGCGGTGCCGTCCGCGGGGACGGGCGGCCGGTCAGTCCGGGAGCCGGAGGCGGGCCGGCAGGACGCAGATCTCCTGGGCGAGCAGCTCGGCGAAGGCCGTGGTCAGCCGGTCCGGCCGGGTGCGGGTGTACGCGGTGAGGGTGCGCCGGACGGGCGGGTCGGGGTGCACGACCGGGCCGTCGAAGCCCGGCGGCAGCACGGTGGCGGGGACCAGTGCGGGCCCCAGGCCGGCCGCGGCCAGCAGCGGGGCGGCGGCGGTCTGCTCGGTCCGCACCGCGACCCGGGGCTGGAACCCCGCCCGGGCGCAGGCCTGGTCCAGGACCTCGGCCAGCCCGTTGCCCGGCGCGTAGTGCACCCAGTCCCGGTCGGCGAGCGCCGCCAGCGGCACGCGGCCGGCCTGCGCCCGCTCGCCCGGCGGCAACACCAGCACGAACTCCTCGACGCCCAGGTCCCGGACCGGCCCCTCCCAGCCGGCCGGGGCCGGGCCGACGGCCAGGTCGGCCCGGCCCGCCGCCATCGCCGCCTGCAACTGGGCGGCGTGCGGGTACTCGCGCAGCCGGATCCGCACCCCGGGATGCCGCTCGCGCCAGCTGCGCAGCACGGCGGGCAGCGGACCGAGGCTGATCGAGTAGACGGTGGCGACTTCCAGCTCACCCTCGTCCAGGCCGGCGGCGCGCGCGGCGGCGGAGTGCAGCCGTTCGGCGTCGGAGAGGGCGGCCCGGGCGTACGGGAGGACCGCCCGCCCGGTCGGGGTCAGTCGGACCGAGCGCGGCAGGCGCTCCAGCAGGGGGCCGCCGACGCTGCGTTCGAGGGCGCGGATCTGGTGCGAGAGGGCGGGCTGCGTGACGTGCAGTTGCTCGGCCGCCCGGGTGAAGGAGCCGGTGTCCACCACCGTCACCAGGTATTCGAGCTGTCGCAGGGTGGCCATGCAGAGATGTTATGGCAGCGGGAGAAAACAAGCCTTGGACGCATGGGTGCTGGTGGGCGGAGGGTCGGGGGTGACCGATCCGGTTCATCGTCGAGGAGTCGATTCCCGTGAGCACCTCCCCTTCCCCCGCCCGCCCGTCGGCCCCGCTGTCCCTGGAGGGCCGCCGGGTCGTCGTGGTCGGCGCCGGTTCGCACACCGGCCGCCGGCTGGCCATCACGGCCTCCGCCGCCGGCGCCGACCTGGTGCTGGCCGGCCCCGACCCGCGGAAGCTGGAGTGGACGGCGGGGGAGCTCGCCGGCGGCGCCCGGGTGGTCCCGGTGGACCTCGCGGACGAGGACTCGATCGCCGCGCTGGCCTCGGCGGTCGGCGGCTTCGACCACCTGGTCTCGACGGCCGCGATGCCGGCCAACGGACCGCTGGCCGAACTCGACCCGGAGGCCGTCCGGCGGGCCTTCGCCGCCAAGGTGATCGGCCCGATGCTGCTGGCCAAGCACCTCGCCGGGCGGGCGGCCGACGGCGGCTCGTTCACCTTCTTCTCCGGGGTCGCCGCCTGGCGCCCGGCGCCCGGCCGGACGGTGATGGCGACCACCAACGGCGCGCTGGCCTTCCTGGTGCAGGCGCTGGCGGTGGAGATCGCGCCGGTCCGGGTGAACGCGGTCTCCCCGGGCATCGTCGACACCGGCAGCTGGGACGGCCTGGGCGCGGGCAAAGACGCGTTCCTGCGGGGCGTCGCCGAGCGCAACCCGGCCCGCCGGGTCGGCACGGTGGACGACCTGGTCCAGGCGGTGCTGTTCGCGATGGCCAGCCCGTACGTCACCGGGACGGTGCTGCACGTGGACGGCGGCGGCCGCCTGGTCTGACGCGGGCCGGGCGTCGCGGGGGTCCGGGCGCGGCCTGGTGGCGGCAGCCCGGCGCGGGGCCTACGGCTCGCCCGGGCCGGAGACCGCCGCGCGCAGGGCCCGGAACTCGTCGGCGATCCCGTCCAGGGTGTAGTGCGCGTTGAGCCCGCTCGGGTTGGGCAGCACCCAGACCCGGGTGTCGCCGATGGAGTGCTGCTGGGGCCCCACGGCCGCCTTCGGACGGCCGAACGCGGCCCGGTACGCCCCGATGCCGAGCACCGCCAGTACCCGCGGCCCCAGCCGCTCGACCCGTTCGACCAGCGCTGCTCCGCCGATCCGGTACTCCTCCGGCGTCAGTTCGGCGGCCTTGGCGGTGGTGCGGGCCACCACGTTGGTGATGCCGAGGCCGAGGGTCAGCAGCTCCTGCTGCTCGTCCGGACCGAGCTGACGGGGCGTGAAGCCCGACCGGTACAGCGCCGGCCAGAACCGGTTGCCCGGGCGGGCGAAGTGACGGCCGGTCGCACCCGACCACAGCCCCGGGTTGATCCCGCAGAACAGCACCCGCAGCCCCGGCGCGGCCACGTCCGCGATGGTGGTGTCCTGCGCGGCGGCCAGTTCCTCGGCGGTGGGGCGGTGCGCGGTCCTCGTCATCCTCCCCACTCTGCCGCATCGGCGGCCGGGCTGTCGCGGGCGGTCGCGGGTGGTCGCGGGCCGTCCGGTGGGCGGTCGGCGGAGCCGGGCCGGCGGGTGGTGGGCGGGTGCCGGGCCGGCGCCCGGCCCGGTTGTGCGCCGCGTGTGCGCCGCGTGTGCTTCGCCACACCGTCCCGGAGCCGGGGCCACGGCCCGGCAGCTGTGGGGCAGCTGTGGGCCGGCTGTGAGGTCGCTGTGGGGCCGGCCGGGCGCCGCCGGCGCACATCGGTGGATAGCCAGTTCGATTAATCTCCTGACCCGGGCGCCCTCGATGCGCAGAATGATGGGATGTCATACGAACTGAACGCGCTGGCCGCAACCGCCGAACTGCTCAACGTGGTGGCTGCGGAGGTACCGGTCGCGCGGGTCGTGCGACTCGACCAGGGGCTGGCTCTGATCCCGATGACGGACCGGCTGCACGCGGCCCTGCACCAGCCGGCCGGCGCCCAGCAGGCAGGCTTCGCCTACTTCCCCGGCGGCCTCGCCCGGCGGCTGGAGGCGTGGTCCCAGTCCGCCCCGATCGCGTACCTGGAGGCGGCCTACTTCGGTGGCGAGGGCAGCCAGAGCGCGGCGGTCTGGGTGGACGGCCGGCTCACCCTCGGGCCGCTGCACCTCGGCGAGGAGGACCCCAACCCGGCCGAGGGCACGCCGATCTCGCAGGCCCTGCGCCGGCTCGGCGCCCGCGGCGGCCCCGGGGCGGACGAGTTCGAGGCCGTCGGCCTGGGGCGGCACCGCCACCTGGAGGACTGGATCGCCGGCTGAACGAGTGCCCGCCCGGTGGCCCGCGGCGCGCCCGCGAAGCGTGACGAGCCGTTCGGCGCACACGCGGTGGCCGGGGCCCGAGGGGTGTCCCAACGTGTGGTTCAGGCGCATGCCTGAACTCCGCTGAAAGGACACAGCTTTCCCCTGCGTGCCCTCCGTACGGCCGAGGCCGCCCCCACGACCACCGTTCGTCCCGCCGCCGTCGCACGGCCGGCGACGGGCCTGCCCGGGCTCCCGGCCGCACCCGGCTCCGCCGCCGCTCCGGCAGTGACCGATGCGAGTGGCGCCGGCGGCACGACCCGTGGCCTGGACGTGCCGGGGGCGCTCGGCGGCGTCCTCGGTCCGGTCAACCAGGTGCCGGCGATGGCCACTTCTTCGGCGGACGTACCGGACCCCGCGGCCCTGCAGAAGCAGGTGGACGACCTCACCGCCGCCGTCACCGGCCTGCTCGGCAAGCTCCCCGGGCTCCCCGGGCTCCCCGAAGTGCCTGGGCTGCCGGACCTCCCGGTGGGGGTCCCGGCCCGCCAGACGCCCGGGCACCCGAAGGTGACGGCTCCGGCGCCGGTCCCGGCAGGGTCCGCGGACGCGTGGAACGAGGGCGCAGGAGGACGTGACCGCGTTGATGAAGGCGGTCACCGCGGCGAGGTCGCTCCACGCGCCCTCCTGACCACGCCGCCCACCCGCGGGACCCCGGACCGCGCCCGGTCCGGGGTCCCGCCGGCGTGCGGTGCGGTGCGGTGCGGTGCCGGCGGTGCCGGCGGTGCCGGCGGTGCCGGCGGTGGCGCGGTCGCGCCCGGCGGTCAGTCGCGCGGCTTGAGCCGGTGCAGGGTGTAGCCGTGGCCCGAAGGGTCCAGCGGCCTGGTGGCCTGTTTGAAGAGGTACTCGGCCCGGCCGTAGGACAGCCGGCTGCGACCGGTGTCCGGGCACAGGTCGGCCTCCGTCGGGCGCCTGGCCGGACCGGGCCGCCGGTCGGCGAGGAAGACCGGCCCGCGGGTACGGCCGGCCAGCAGCCCGGGCAGCAGCCGGGCGGTGCCGGAGCGCCAGTTCACCCAGACGCCGCCGGACCGGGCCCGGCGGTCGTCCAGGTCCAGATCCTCGACGTTCAGGGCCAGGACGGTCGTCACGGGAGCCGCCGACTCGTGCAGCAGCCGCCACAGCACCTGCTCGCGCAGCGCCACGTCGCCGTGCCCGAGGACCGCTTCGAGCTGGGAGGAGGGGAGGGCGGGCATCCCCGCCCGGGTCTCGGTGCGCCGTTCGACGGCCGCCGCGAGGTCGTTCATGTCGTTGGGATCATTCGCATCATGCCTGGCATCCCCGGCATACCCGGCGTCCCCGGTAGCCCCGGCTTCCAGGCTGTTCAGGGCGGCCCAGGCGGCGAACGACCGGACGGCGGCCCGGTGCCGGTTCCAGGTCCTGGCCGCCGCCCCGCCCCACACCGTCGCGAACACCCGCGCGACCTGCTCCGGGGTCACGGAGGCCAGCGGCACCTGGTCGCCGACGGCCAGGCCCAGGCGCCGCAGGGTCTGCCCGTACGAGCGGAGCGTGGCGGCGTCCAGGTCGTCGCGGGCGAGGAAGTCCCGCGTGGCCGCGCCGAGCGTGACCCTCGGCGGGCCCGGGACGGAGAGCTCCTCCGCGCGCCGTTCCAGGAAGGCGCGTTCGGCGGCGTTGCGGGTGAGCGCGGCGGCCCGCAGGAAATCCACCCGGGCCTCCTGGGCCCGGCCCGACCGGGCCAGCAGGTCTCCCCGGACGCTCGGCAGCAGGTGGTAGTCGCGCAGCGCCGGGTCGTCCAGCAGTCCGTCGATCAGGGCGAGGCCTGCCTGTGGACCGTCCGCCATCGCGACCGCGACCGCCCGGTTCAACCGGACGACCGGGGTGGGCAGCTGGTGCGCGAGCGCCCGGTAGAGGGCGGCGATCCGCGCCCAGTCGGTGTCCTCGGCGGTGCGCGCCTGGGCGTGGCAGACGGCGATCGCCGCCTGCAGCACGTACGGGCCGGGCGGCCCGCCGACCCGGCGGGCGCGCAGCATGGCGGTGAAGCCGCGGCGGATGAGCAACTGGTCCCAGCGGCCGCGGTTCTGCTCGTGCAACTGGACGGGCTCGCCGCCCGGACCCGTCCGTGCGGCCGACCGGGAGGCCTGGATCTCCATCAGCGCGACCAGCCCGTGCACCTCGGCCTCCTGCGGGGCCAGTTCGGCGAGCAGCCGGCCCAGGCGCAGGGCCTCGTGGCAGAGACCGGGTCGCATCAGGTCGTCGCCGGAGGTCGCCGAGTACCCCTCGTTGAAGATCAGGTAGACGACCTCCAGCACCGACGAGAGCCGCTCGGCCAGCTCCGGACCGTCCGGCAGCTCGAACGGCACCCGGCGCTCGGCCAGGGTCCGCTTGGCGGCGGCGATCCGCTGGGTGACGGTCGTGGCGGCGACCAGGAACGCCCGGCCGATCTCCTCGGCCGTCAGACCGCCGAGCAGCCGGAGCGTCAGCGCGACCCGCGCCTCGGTCGGCAGCACGGGATGGCAGGACAGCAGCATGAGCCGCAGCACGTCGTCGTGGTGCGGCTCCTGCTCCTGCTCGGCCTGCCGCCGGTCCAGCCCGTGGGCGATCTCCTCCTGCTTGCGCTGGAGGCGCTGCGAGCGGCGGACGTGGTCGACGGCGCGGCGCTTGGCGATCGCGGTCAGCCAGGCGCCGGGGTTGTCGGGGACCCCCGTGACGGGCCACTGTTCGAGGGCGGCGACCAGGGCGTCCTGGGCCAGTTCCTCGGCGAGGCCGACGTCGTGGACCATCCGCACCAGGGCTGCGACGATCCTGGCCGACTCCATTTTCCAGACCGCGTCGATCGTGCGGTGGGCATCCAGCACGGTCATGATCACAGCACCCGCGCCGGCCGGCCCGCAAGCCCCGTGGGGCGGGTGGGCCGCCGTACGGATCAGGGGCCGAAGACCTGCTGGATCACGCTCTCGCCGTCGCCGACGATCCGGCGGAAGCGGCGGGCCAGCTCGACGGCCTCCGCCTGGGACCGGACCTCGATCAGCGCGAAGCCGGCCACCGCCTCCTTGGCCTCGGCGAACGGCCCGTCCGTCACCGTGATCCGGTCACCCGCGGAGGTGACCCGGATGCCCCCCGGCTCCAGGCCGCCGGTCGCCAACAGGACGCCGGACGCGGTGAGTTCCTCGACGAAGCTCGCCATCTCGGCGTAGAGGTTCTCGTCCGGGGCGACGTCGGAGGGCTTGGTCGTCATCAGGTAGCGCATGTCTGTCTCTTCTCCCGTTGTGGTTCGTCGCGCGGCGGTGTGTGCCGCGGTTCTGCCAGTACGTCGAACGAACCGTGCGGCAGGGAACAGCGGCATTCCCTGTCACATCACCCGCTCGACGTGTCAGCGAGAACCGAAACCACCGAGCCCGACGGAGACACCCGCCATGACCACCGCCCGCATCCCCGCCGCAGCCGCTACCGCCGCCACCACCGGCACCGTCGCCATCCCCGCGACGCGCTCGCTGCTCACCGCCGCCACCGTCGCCGCACCCCTGTGGGCGACCGTCGCCCTCGCCCAGGCCGCCACCCGGGAGGGCTTCGACCTGACCCGCCATCCGCTGAGCGCCCTGTCCGACGGCCCGCTCGGCTGGATCCAGATCGGCAACTTCCTGATCGCCGGCCTGCTCACGACCGTGGGCGCGAGCGGCCTGCACCGGGTGATGCGCGGCACCCCGGGCGGCACCTGGGCGCCACGGCTGGTCCGGATCAGCGGCCTCGGCATGATCGCCGCGGGTGCGTTCGTGATGGACCCGGCCGACGGCTTTCCGCTCGGTACGCCGGACGGCATGCCCGCCGCCCTCAGCTGGCACAGCTACGCGCACTTCGCGGCCGGATCGATCACGTTCACCTCCCTGATCGCCGCCTGCCACGTCCTCGGCCGGCACTTCGCCCGGGCCGGGGAACGGGGACGCGCGACCGCCTCCCGGGTGGCCGGGAGCGCCCTGCTGCTCGGCAACGGCTGGGCGATGAGCGGTGGCCGGGGCGGCTCCCTGGCGCTCGCCGTGGGAGCGATCACCGCGATGCTCTGGGTCGCCGCGGTCGCCGACCGCTACCGCCGCAGCAGCGGCCGGTAGCGCGCGGGGCGTCGACGCCCACCCCTCCTCCACCCTCAACCGCACCGCACCGCACCGCTCAGGACAAGGACCCCTTCACCATGACCAAGCCGACCACCCCCGACGAGTACCTCGCCACCCTGCCCGCCGCCCAGCGCCGGATCACCGACAGCCTCCGGCCGCTCATCGACGCCGCTCTCCCGGGCGCCGGTGCGCTCTGGCACGGCCACCCGGTGTGGAGCCTGGGTGCGGCACCCGGCAGGAACCCCGTCTGCCACCTCAAGGCCTACCCCGACCACGTCACCTTCGGCTTCTGGCGGGGCCAGGAACTCTCCGACCCGTCCGGCCGGCTGGCGCCGGGCGCCCGCCGGATGGCCGCGGTGAAGCTCCGCGACCCGTCCGACCTCGACGCCGGGCTCTTCGCGGACTGGCTCCGCCAGGCCCGGGCGCTGGAGCAGGTCACGCTCGACGCGGCCCGGTGACCCTGATGCCCCCGGGCGGCGGGCGGCGGGCCCGGAACGGAGCGGGGCGCACCGCGGGCGGCGACCGAAGCGGACTTCGGGCCGGTGTCCCACGGTGCGCCCCACCGAGCCGGAGGCTGACGCCCCGGTAGGTCGGATCCGCGTGTCAGCGGTAGTTCACGAACTGGATCGCGAACTCCAGGTCCTTGCCCTTGAGGAGGGCCTGGATGGCCTGCAGGTCGTCCCGGGACTTGGAGCTGACGCGCAGCTCGTCGCCCTGGACCTGGGCCTTGACGCCCTTGGGGCCCTCATCGCGGATGATCTTCGCGACCTTCTTGGCATCGTCCTGCGTGATGCCTTCCTTGATGTCCACGGAGATCTTGTACTCCTTGCCGGACAGCTGCGGGTCGCCCGCGTCCATCGCCTTCAGCGACAGGCCGCGCTTGATGAACTTGTCCTTCAGCACGTCCAGGATCGCCTTCACGCGCTCCTCGCCGTTGGCCTTCATCTCGATCTTCTCGCCCGACCGCTTGATCTCGGCGCCGACGTTCTTGAAGTCGAAGCGGGTGGAGATCTCGCGGGAGGTCTGGTTGATCGCGTTGTCGACCTCCTGCCACTCGACCTTCGAGACGATGTCGAAACTGGAGTCGGCCATGGGTGTTGGTCTCCTTGCGGTACTGGCTTCTCGGTCCTGGGCCGCCCACCCGGGCGGCCCGCCGCCCCAGCCTATCCAGCCCCGCCCCCGCCCTGCGGCCGACAGCCGCGACCCGCCCTTGATCATCACGTGACCGATCGAGTGGCGGACCACCCCTGTCCATCGGGTATCGTTTACGACGTCGAACGGGGCGTGCCCCGCGAGACACCATCCCTGGCTGGTTGCCCGAGCGGCCAAAGGGAGCAGACTGTAAATCTGTCGCGCAAGCTACGCAGGTTCGAACCCTGCACCAGCCACCGGATAACGGAACGGCCCTGAACTGCGGAAACGCGGTTCGGGGCCGTTTCTGTTTGCGTGTGTGAGGGCGGCCGGTGACCGGGGGCGGGTTCCGCTGGTGGGCCGGGCGCGCGGGTGGGGCCGTTCGGGGCAGTGGGAGACACGCCGGGTCGGTGGGCCCGGGGGCGGGACCGGGCGGGTCCCCGGCCGTGGCCCGGGCCGCGGTTCAGCCGGGGTTGTTCTGCCGGGGCAGCGCGAGGGCGACGGTGTCCGCGAACTCCCGTACGGCGCTGGTGCGGCTGACCACCCGGCCGCTGTGCACGACGAGGCGGCTGTGGCCGCCGGCCAGCGCCCCGGGGAGGCTGTCGCCGCGGATCGCGAGCAGTTCGGCGGGGAAGCCCGCGTCCACCCGGACGGCCGGCAGTCCGAGGGTGACCCGGGCCTGGCCGCTGACCGTGTCGTACGCGGCCTCGGGGCTGAGCAGTCCGGTGGCCGCCAGCAGGTAGGCGGCCTCCAGCGGGTCGGCCCGGCCGACCGGGTTGGCGAGGTCGCGCAGGCCGCCGCTGCCGACCGCCAGTGGCACCCGGGCGTCGACCAACTCCCGTGCCAGGGTGGGGCGCAGGCCGGGCGGCAGGCCCTCGACGCCGAGGCAGCCGCCGCTCTGCGGCAGGCACACCGCGCGGATGCCGGCGCCGGCCAGGACGGCGACGCCGCCGGGCGGCAGGGCGCTGCACGGGCCGACCGTGAGCCGGGGGCGCAGCGGGGCCAGTACGCCGACGATGCGGGCGAGTTGGGTGAGGTCGCGGCCGGTGGTGTGCAGGTCGACCGGGCAGTCCGCCTCGCCGGCGGTCTCCAGCAGGGTCTGCGCGTACCCGACCGGGTCGGGGTCGAGCTCGGGGCAGCCGCCGGCGGCGGTGGCGCCGAGCTTCAGCGCCTCGCGGAGCTGCGCGCGGCCGTCGGCGCCGGCCCGGCCGGTCAGCAGTCCGGGCATGGCGACGGCCTGGAGGTCGGCCAGGCCGCGCAGTGCCTGCCGGGCGGTGAGCACCGCCTCCAGTCGGCCGAGGCCGTGCAGGTCGCCGATCCGGACGTGGGTGCGCTGGGCGGTGGCGCCGTAGCCGAGCGAGGTCAGCGCGGCCTCGGTGACCCGGCGGACCAGGTCGGCGGGCTCCTCCGGAGGTGCGGTGGGCAGGGCCGCGGTGAAGGCGGCGTCGTAGTGGCCGTGCGGTTCGGCCGGGGCGGGCAGCAGCAGGTAGCCGCTGAGGTCGATCCGGGCGCCGGTGGTCACGGTGGGCCGGCCGGGGGCCGCGGGCAGCGGGCCGAGGCTGCCGGCGGTGCCGACGGCCTGGATCCGGTCGCCGCTGATCCGGACGTCCACCACCCGCCGGTCGGCGAGCCGGGCGTTGGTGAGCAGCAGGACGGGGCCGTGGCCGAGCGGGTTGGCGGCCGGGCCGGGGTGCGGCCCCTCGGCTGGTGCGCTGTCCGCGCTCATCGGCCGGCTCCTCACTCTCCGGGGCCCGCGGGGCCCCAGGCGCTCGACCCGGGGTGCTCTCGGGCGTTCTGGGCGCCCCGGGAACCGCATGATCACTGCCGGTCGAGCCTAGGCCGCCGGGGGGCGGGAGGCTCGGAGGCGGGCATAAGTCGTATCGGGTCAAGCCGCCCGGTGGCGTGACCTCCTCGAACGTGCGTGTCCCGAGGGACTGTCAGTACGCCCGCGCCGACCTGCGGTCTTCCGCTCCGGATACGGATTTCACCTCTGGCCGGGAACCGTGTAATCTCTTCCTCGTTCGCCCCTATAGCTCAGTCGGTAGAGCGTCTCCATGGTAAGGAGAAGGTCTGCGGTTCGATTCCGCATGGGGGCTCTGGTGAAAAGGCTCGTCACCCCGGTGGGGAGTCCGATCATCAAAGCGGTGTAGCTCAGTTGGTAGAGCAAGCGGCTCATAATCGCTGTGTCACCGGTTCAAGTCCGGTCACCGCTACTCCGCGTAGTCGATCGGGGGTACTGCTCCCGATCGGCTACTCTTGTCGTGTTCTTATTCGTTGTCCCAGGAAGGCACTCCCGTGGCTGCCACTGACGTCCGCCCGAAGATCACGCTGGCCTGCGTGGAGTGCAAGGAGCGGAACTACATCACCAAGAAGAACCGGCGTAACGACCCGGACCGTCTTGAGATGAAGAAGCACTGCCCGCGTTGCAACTCGCACACCGCGCACCGCGAGACCCGCTGACTTTGCACTGACTCCAGGCCGCACCCCGTACGGGGCGCGGCCTGGAGTCGTTTCTGTGTAACGACACATTCAGAGGAGTAGCTCATGCCGCTCGATCCCTCCTTCATCGGGCGGACGTATCCGCCCACCGATCCCTACGAGGTCGGCCGGGAGAAGATCCGTGAGTTCGCCGAGGCGATCGGGGACGCCAACCCCGCGTACACCGACCCGGAGGCGGCCAAGGCGTTCGGTCACCCGGATGTGATCGCGCCGCCGACCTTCCCGTTCGTCCTCACCTACGGTGCGGCGGCGCAGGTGGTGAACGACCCGGAACTGGGCCTGGACTACAGCCGGGTGGTGCACGGCGACCAGAAGTTCAGCTACACCCGCCCGGTGCGGGCCGGCGACCGGCTGGCGGTGACGGTGTCCATCGAGGCGATCAAGTCGCTGGCGGGCAACGACGTGCTGACGGTCCGTGGTGAGGTGCACGACGAGTCCGGCGAGCACGTGGTGACGTCGGTCATGTCGCTGGTGTCGCGGGCCGCCGACGAGGAGGGGAAGTAGCGCGATGGGGATCAACTTCGACCAGGTCGAGGTCGGCACCGAGCTGCCGGCGCAGTCCTTCACGGTGACGCGCGCCACGCTGGTGCGGTACGCCGGGGCGTCGGGCGACTTCAACCCGATCCACTGGAACGAGAAGTTCGCGAAGGAGGTCGGGCTCCCCGACGTCATCGCGCACGGCATGTTCACCATGGCGGAGGCCGTCCGGGTGGTGACCGACTGGGTCGGTGACCCGGGTGCGGTGGTCGACTACGGCGTGCGGTTCACCAGGCCGGTTCCGGTGCCGAACGACGAGGTGGGCTCGGTGATCGAGGTCTCGGGCAAGGTCGCCGCGCTGCTGGACGACCGCCGGGTGCGGGTGGATCTGCTGGCCACGTTCGCGGGCCAGAAGGTGCTCGGTATGTCGCGCGCTGTGGTCCAGCTGGGCTGAGCCGGTCGGTCGGGCGGACCCGGGGTACGGGTCCGCCCGACCACCCGGGGGGCGCCGGTGGGCCGCGGACATGGCAGTCCTCGTTCCGTGTTCATGGGCCGGCGGTGCAGGGAGGGTGTTGCCGGGCAGGTCAACGGATAGCTGGGGTGACCATATCCACCGCCCGAGCGAGGCGGCAAGCAGCCGCCCGAGCTTTAACTACGAGTTCACATCGGCATGTTCACGCGCGTAGACGGCCCCGCGTACGCCCCGGCGCACTCTGCCGCACAAAGTGCGCCGAGAGTGCACCAGACGTTCGAAGGTCATCCTCCGTTTGGGGTCGGCCGCACCGGTACGGGTTGATCGCCGCAGGTCGACGTTGCTTTCCGTGACCGATTCCGGGGCAACGGGCCAAAGATACGGCTACCGTGCGTGCGTGCCACGCCCCCGGTGATTCACGCTCGGTTGGTTGCAGGCTCAACGGGAACTCGCGTACGGTCCTGCCCCGTAACGAGGTGCATCCGGTGCCCCGTGCCGAAAGTCATCACTCACACACTCCGCCGGCCGGGCAGGTCGAGGCGGTCCGTCGTTCCGTCGGCAGTGCCGCGGGGCGAAGGGCGTGCGGTGCCGCAACCGCCGCACCGAGAGCAGATGTTGACCGTTGACCGATGAATCCTGAGGCCCTGGCCGAGCCGTGCCCCGGTGCGCCCGCATCCGGGTCGCGGCGCCGTGACGGCTCCCCGGGGACCTTAGCAGCGCGCGGTCGCTGCTGACAGGGATTCTCGCAGGCATCCCGATCGGCCCGGCCCGGGCCGACTCATTCCTGGAGGACCAACTGTGGCTCTGATCAAAGCAGTTGACGCTCAGAACTGGCTGATCGAGAAGATCGCGCACCGGCTCGGGGTGGAACAGTCCGAGGTGTCGCCGGAACAGTACTTCGACGAACTCGACCTCGACTCGACCGAGGCGCTGATCCTGGCCGGCGAGATGGAGAGCTGGCTCGGCTTCGAGCTCGGCACCACCGCGCTCTGGTACCACCCCAGCATCAAGGACCTGGCCGCCCACATCGCGGAGGAGTCCGCCATCCGAACCGAGGCGCGGCATGCGGCCTCGGCGTAGCCAAGTCACGCTCCCCGTCAACCGGTTGAGACAGCCGGCGGCCGGGTGCGGCACGGTCTACCTGGTCCATCCGGGGGCGCTCGCGGCCGGGGTGCACGCCACCCTGGCCGAGGCGCTGCCGGACGGCGCCGGACTGACCGTGCTCGACCTGTCCGCCCTGCCGGAGTACTGGGAGGCGGCCCTCACCGGCGGCCGCGCCGAGACCACGGTCGAGGCGCTGGCCGACCGGCTGCTGGACGAGTTCGACGGCGTGTACGACGGCGGGCCGTACGCGCTGGCGGGCTGGTCCTTCGGTGGCGTCGTCGCGCAGGCCATGGTGCAGCGGCAGGCGCCCGGGCGGCGCCCCGACCGGCTCGTGCTGCTCGACAGCATCGCCCCCACCGGGGAGTACCAGCAGCCCGACGAGGCACTCGAACCGGACCTGCTGCTCGGGTGGTTCGCGATGTACCTGGGCGCCAAGCGGGGCCGCCCGGTACTGCCGGACCCGGACCGGCTCGCCTCCTGCGGGGTCGAGGACGGCCTGCTGCTGGTGCTCGACGCGGCCGCCGCCGGCGGCGCGCTGGCCGCCGACACCCCGCTGCCCGGGCTGCGGAAGCTGTACGACACCTACGTCGACGGCCTGCTGCGCAACAACCGGCTGACCGCGCCCTACCGGCCGGTTCCGGCCGAGGTGCCCCTGGTGCTGGTGACGGCCGAGCGGAGCCTGGTCCCGGGCGATGCGACGCTCGGCTGGACGCCGCTCGCACCCCGCGGCCTGGAGGTCCACCGGAGCCCGGGCGACCACTACACGATGCTCACCCGGCCGGACGCCGCCGCGCTGATCGCGCGCCTGGTCCGTCCCGTTCCGGTCCCCGCGGGGACCGTCGCAGAGAAGGTCTGACGCAGGCCCCGTCCTCCGCACGGACCCCGGGTCGCCGGCCGCACGGCGGCGGCCCAGGGGGCCGGCCCTCCGAGACCAAGAGAGCCCTGCCGTGAACACCTCGCAGCCCCAGTCCCAGCCCGAACCGACCGACTCCGACGCCGAGTTCGGCCGTCGGCTCGCCGACGAGCCGGTGGCCATCGTCGGTCTCTCCGCGCTCTACCCCAAGTCCCGTGACCTCAGAGAGTTCTGGGGGAACGTGGTGGAGGCCGCCGACTGCATCCAGGACGTGCCGAGCACCCACTGGGACGTCGCCGAGCACTACGACCCGGACCCGTCCGCGCCGGACAAGACCTACTCCCGGCGGGGCGGGTTCATTCCGTCCGTCGCCTTCAACCCGATGGAGTTCGGCCTGCCGCCCACCACCCTGGAGGTCACCGACGTCCTCCAACTGCTCAGCCTGGTGGTCGCGCGCGACGTGCTCAGGGACGCCGGAGCCGAGCAGCCTTGGTACCGGCCCGAGCGCACCGGCGTGATCCTCGGAATCACCGGCGCCAACCAGCTCACCCAGCCGCTCTCCGCGCGCCTGCAGACACCGGTGCTCAAGGAGGTGGTGCGCAGCTGCGGGCTGACCGAGCGCGACGCCGAGGAGATCGCGGAGAAGTTCAAGCTCGCCTTCGCGCCCTGGGAGGAGAACTCCTTCCCCGGCATGCTCGGCAACGTGGTGGCCGGCCGGATCGCCAACCGGCTCGACCTCGGCGGGACCAACATGACCGTCGACGCGGCCTGCGCCAGCTCGCTCGCCGCGACCAAGGCGGCCGTCAGCGAGCTGCTGGAGGGCCGGGCCGACACCATGCTCGCCGGCGGCTGCGACGCCGAGAACACCATCTTCATGTACCTCTGCTTCAGCAAGACGCCCGCCTTCTCCCGGGCGGGCCGGATCCGCCCGTTCGACAAGGACGCGGACGGCACGCTGATCGGCGAGGGCATCGGCATGCTGGCGCTGCGCCGGCTGGCCGACGCCGAGCGGGACGGCAACGAGATCTACGCCGTCATCCGGGGCATCGGCTCCTCCAGCGACGGGCGGTTCAAGTCCATCTACGCCCCGCGCAAGGAGGGCCAGATGGTCGCGCTGCGGCGGGCGTACGAGGACGCGCGCTGCACCCCGGACACCGTCGAGCTGTTCGAGGCGCACGGCACCGGGACGGCGGTCGGTGACGCCACCGAGCTGTCCGCGCTGGCGGCGGTGGTCTCCGAGACCACCGAGCAGCGGCAGTACGCCGCCGTCGGCAGCGTGAAGTCGCAGATCGGGCACACCAAGGCGGCCGCCGGCGCGGCCGGCATGATCAAGCTCGCGCTGGCCCTGCACCACAAGGTGCTGCCGCCCACCATCAACGTCGACGAGCCCAACCCGGCGATCGACTTCGCGGCCGGCCCGTTCTACGTGAACACCGAGAGCCGCCCGTGGATCAAGGACCCGCGGCGGACCGAGCGCCGTGCAGCGATCTCCTCCTTCGGCTTCGGCGGCACCAACTTCCACTTCGTGCTCCAGGAGCACGGCGAGGGCGACGACCTGAGAGTGATGTTCCCGGTCGCCCGGGTGCACCTGTGGCACGCCCCCGACACCGCCGCGCTGACGGCGCTGCTCGCCGCCGGCGCCGAGCCGGTCGACGGCCCGGTGCCGGCCGGCCACGCCCGGCTCGCGCTGGTCGCCGCCGCCGGCGTCGACCCGGCCGAGCTGCGGGCGCTGGCCCTCGGGGAACTGCGGGCCGAGCCGGCGGCCCAGGAGTGGTCGCACCCCAAGGGGGTGTGGTTCCGCCGCGCGGAGGCCGGGACCGGGCGGGTGGGCGCGCTGTTCGCCGGGCAGGGCAGCCAGTACGTCAACCCCGGCCACCGCGCCGTGCTCGCGCTGCCGCCGCTGCGGGCCGCCTTCGACCAGGCCAACCGGGAGTTCGAGGGCGCCGAGCCGCTCTCCCGGATCGCCTTCCCCGCGCCGGCCTTCGGCGACGCCGTCCGCCGGGCGCAGGAGGAGTCGCTGCGCCGCACCGAGTACGCGCAGCCCGCGATCGGCGCCCTGTCGGTCGGCCAGTACCGCTACCTGGCCGGACTCGGCTTCACCGCCGACGGCCATCTCGGGCACAGCTTCGGCGAGTTGACCGCACTGTGGGCCTCCGGCGCGCTGGCCGACCAGGACTACTTCGCGCTGGCCCGGGCGCGCGGCGCCGCGATGGCCCCGCCGGCCGACCCGTCCTTCGACGCCGGGGCGATGGCGGCGGTCGGGGCGGACGACCGGCAGCTGGCCGAACTGCTCGCGGCGCACCCCGAGTTGGTGGTCTGCAACCGCAACGCGGCCGACCAGGTCGTGCTCGGTGGCGCGACCGCGGCGGTGGAGCGGCTGGTCGCCTCGGCGGGCTCGCACGGCCTGCGGATCAGCCGGCTGCCGGTCTCGGCGGCCTTCCACACCCCGTTCGTGGCGCACGCGGTCGAGGCCTTCCGGGCGGCGGTCGCCCGGGTCGAGGTCCGCGAGCCGCGGCGCCCGGTCTACGCCAACACCCCCGGCGGCGCGTACGGCGCCGATCCGGCCGCCAACGCCGTGCTGCTGGCCGAGCAGCTGGTCAACCCGGTGCACTTCGCCGACCGGGTCGAGGAGATGTACGCGGCGGGCTTCCGCACCTTCGTGGAGTTCGGCCCCAAGGGCGTGCTCACCCAGCTCGTCGCCCGCATCCTCGGCGACCGCCCGCACCACGCCGTCCGGCTGGACGGCGGCCCGGGCACCGACGCCGACCTGGCCCTGAAGCGGGCGGTGGCCCAGCTGGCCGTCCTGGGGCTGCCGCTGTCGGTGGCCGACCGGTACGCGGCGCCGGTGGCCGAGGCCGCGCCCAGCAAGGGGATGACGGTGCTGCTCAACGGCATCAACTACGTCTCCGACGCCCGGAAGGCCGCCTACCGCCACGCCCTGGAGAACGGCTACCGGATCGCCGAGCCGAGGCTGCCGGCGGCGGCCGCACCGGTCGCGGAGGAGACGCCCGCCGTCCCGGTGCCCCTCGCGGAGGTGCCCGTCGCCGAGGCGCCCGTCCCGGCCCCCGTCGCGCCGGCCCCCGTCGACGTACCCGCCCTGCCCGTCGTCCTGGAGAGCGAGACCGTGGACCACGAACACCTTCCCGCACCGACCACCGACCGGCTGCCCGAGCTGATCGCCGATCACCTCGCCCTGCACGACGACTACCTCAACGGCCAGCTCCAGAGCGCGGAGCGGCTGGCCGGTCTGCTGGAGGACGCCGCAGGTCAGGGCCGGGTCGACGACGTACTGGCCGGTGTCACGGCGGTCAAGGAGCACGGCCTGGCGATCGGCCGCACACACCTGCGGGCCAACGAGATCCTGCGCGACCTGGCCGCCCTGGAACTCGGAGCCGGTACGGCCGCGCCGACGGCTCCCGCGGTCCAGGCCGCTCCCGCACCGACGGCTCCCGCCGTCCGGGCCGCTCCCGTACCGGTGGCTCCCGCCGTCCGGGCCGCTCCCGTTCAGGTGGCTCCCGCGCCGGTGGCGGCCCTTACCGCCGCGTCGGTCGTGCCCGCTGTTCGGGTGGTGGATGCGGGGGCGGTGTCGGCCGCGTTGTTGGAGGTGGTGGCGCAGAAGACCGGTTATCCGGTGGAGAT